>CAJXMY010000005.1 GCA_913056435.1 uncultured Hyphomonadaceae bacterium
CCAACAAGCACAAATATGTCTAACGCAGTTTTTACGGGTACCTATACTACCAAAAAACAACTGATGTTCACGTTTAAATCAAATGTATATACTGCCAACAACAACTGGTTTCTAATCGGTGACTGGAGAGCTTTCTTTACCCCCCAACCCACCTAGGGATTGAGTACAGGACCACCGACTCACATTTTACTGACAGATGATGGCATTGAACTGGGCGAGGGTCATGGTGAAGAGATCAGACACCGCGATGATGGCCAGTGTGAAGCCGAGCGTGCCGCACAAGGACCGCGCAATCAGCATGCCGGGGCGGCGTGTTGCCAGAGCACTCCAGCCAAGCGGGATGATGAACGGGACAGACAGCAGCAGCCCGAAGGCCGCTCGGGCAAAAGCCAGAACAACCGGGTGCGCCTCACTCGACAGCATTTTGTTGGCCAGAAGGTAAAGGGTGAAGCCAATGCCTGAGAGCGCCATCAGGAACGCGCCACGAAGGTTCCCGGACAGCGGCGCTTTAACCTTTAAGTAACCGGATCCCCTTTCGACCTCAGTCATGACCTTATTTTCCCCCGAGGAGCTCGACGCCATCGACCAGATATGGCGCGCCATCCCGCCTGATCACGTCTGGACCGGCTGGTCGGCCAATGGTGACGCCCCGAGCCAGGTAACACTGTATCGCACTCAATCGCACTGGCGTCGCTTTCCTCTGAAAAAAACACCCTATGGTTTCTCTCTGTACGATGATCAGGCCCGGGAAATCGCCAGTGGGACCGCGCTGAAGGACCTGCCCGCAGCGGTCGAATCGATCCCCGGCCTGCCTGATTAAGCTCCACGACCTGCCTGAGCTGCCGCGAGCGCTTCCGCTTGTTCGGCGGTTAATCCGAGGGCATCGAGCAGCGGCCCGGCCGCCGTCTCATCCCAGGAATGGCGAGGCCCGACAGTCATGCCGCCATCCACCAGGAATTCTCCCCCCGTGATGAAGCCCGCTGCGTCCGAGCACAGGAAAGCCGCCATCTCCGCAATGTCGCGGCCCTGACCGACCCGGCCCATCGGCTGCATTCCCGCCCCATTCTGCGCGACCATTTCCGCCATCTGGTCGGCTTGTGCCTGTGGCAAGCCAAGAGAGCTGCCAAAAATGGACGTTGCGATGAAGCCGGGGACAATCGCATTGACGCGTATACGGTACTTGGCGAGCTCGGCTGCCGCGACTTTGGAGAAATGAGCCACCGCCTTTTTGGCCACCGAATAGGTGAGCGGCGCATAGCCCGCACAAACGGCAGAAATGGAGGACGTATTGACAATACTGCCCCCACCGCGGGCTTTCATATGCTCCACCGCATAGTGGCTTCCGGCAAAAACGGACTTTAGCAGCAGATCCATGGTCCGGTCGTAGCCGTCAGGATCGAAATCCTCGACACCGCCGGGGGTCCCTCCACTTCCGGCATTGTTCCAAAGCAGATCGAGACCACCAAAAGCCTCCACGGCCCGGTCCATCAGGGACTTCAGCGCCTCAACATCCGTCACGTCGCAGTGGTGATAAACCACGCGGTCGGTCCCAAACTGCGCCTCCAGGGCCGCGCCTTTGTCATCCTGAACATCCCCCGCCACGACCTTCGCCCCCGCCGCAACGAAGGTCTCCACGCCGGCCCGCCCGATGCCGCTGGCGGCCCCCGTAATCACCGCCACCTTGCCTTTAAGGTCTGCCATCTGAACTCTCCCTGTCTTTTTTGACAGGCGACGCCATCATGGACGGGAAATCAAGAGAGGTCCCTGCGTCACCCCCGCATCAAGTCTGCGTTGAACAGGGCGCCGGGTCAAAGCGAAGGGCCCGGAAATGGACCGGATCGCCATTTGAGTAATTAAGCGCATAGACCGACCGACTTTCGGTAACGCAGTATCCGAACTCCGCCGCCTCCTCGAGCAGACGCGCACGCGCGTCCGGCCCCTCGGGGTCCTCGAGATTGACCAGATAAACGATGACCTCCGTGGCAAGGGGCGGCAGGGAGAGTGGCGTTTCCGGGGGGTGCAGGTTTTGGGTCCCCAGCGTCATGACATAGCTCGGTTCGGCATAGCCAAGCGCCAGAATACGGTCCGGGGGGCGCTGTCCGGCGCGGCATATCGTTCCCGGAACCCCGCACAGCTGATCAAGGGCCTGCCGGGCCCTTTCTGTTGGCTGGACCCAGAACTGGGACGGCAGAAAATACGTCCGGATGTGCCAGCCCAGAAACATGCTGCTCAGAATCCCAGCGGCGACAGCCAGCAAAATACGCCCTGTGGCAAAGGCCAGCGCCGCGCCGAACAGAACGGCCCCGCCCAGGCTCCACAGCCAGAGGGGCAAGGCTGGTGTTGCCTCGGCCCACTGGGCCAGCACATCATCCAGCATCGCTGTCCTGAAATCCCCTGCCGCCTCGGTCTGAACCAGGTGAACCGCCAAGGGGCTGCTGGCAAGGATCAGCGCACCTCCGCCCAACAGGAACAAGGCTAGCGAGATCCCGCCAGACCAGACCAGACGCCGCCCCCGAACGAGCTCCAGCGCAACCCAGCCGCAGATCAGCGCATAAGCTGGATAGGCCGGCAGGATATAGTGACTCAGCCTCGTGGGCATCAGCTCGAAAAACAAGGTGGTGAGAACCGCCCAGGCCGCCAGAAAACGCAGCGCCCTGATGTCGTCTGGCACAGGGCCCCCATTTCGCAGCCCCTGCGGGGGCCCGACCCGCCTGGCCGAGATCCAGACACCCGCCAAAAGCAGGGCGGGAAACGCCGAGGGAAGTCCGTTCCCAATTTCACCCGGTAGAAGCCAGCTCAGCAAGGCGGTCACGGCTGCAAGCCCAAGCACTATACGCGTCACCGAACCAGACCAGATCCTGCCGGGTGTGGCCGCCGTAAACAGGGTACCCCACAGGGCCGCCACTCCGGGAATGAGCAGCAGCGTGGCCGGGAAAAACCAGGCAGGAATATGGGTCAGATGATACAGGGGCCAGCCGGCATGTCCCTCCGAGGCCCCGGCAAACTTGTCCTTAAGATCCTTGCCCACCGCGCCCTGAATGTACTGTCCATCGGTGGCGAGCTGGATCCAGATGAACCAGGGCAGAACCATTGCCAAAAAAATGACGGGCCCTGGCCACCAGGTCAGCGGTCGCCACCACGTCCCAGCCTCCTGCTCTGCGGCACGCGCCCAAATCCAGACGCCGAGACCCGCATAGGCTGCAACCATAAGCGTCACCGGGCCCTTGATAAGGAAACTGGCCCCCATGACAAACCAGAACAGGAGCGCCATCGACTTGGCCGCGTCTCGCCGCATGTAGAGCCGCGCCAGCGCTCCAAGCCCCCATGCCGTCAGGAACACCAGAACACCGTCCGTCTTTGAAATATGCGCTTCGCTGGTCAACAACAGGGTTGTCCCGAAAAGGGCCGCGCCCAGAAAGCTGGCCCGCCGGCCAACCAGAACAAGACCGGCCCAGAACACAGCCACGCTGGCCAGAGCGGCCCCAATCCAGCTGGGCACCCTATAAGTCCAGATGGCCAGCCGGTCCCCGTCACCGAGGACCGCCGTCGCGCCGGCCTGTAACCAGTGAATGCCCGCTGGTTTCTTGTTACGGAACTCGTCCTGATACCGCAGGACGATATAGTCACCAGTTTCCAGAAACTGCTTCGACGACTGGGCAAACCGGCTTTCGTCCCGGTCGAGTGCTGGAAGATTGAAAACGCCTGGAGCCGCCGCGCTCAGCGTCAGGACGAACAGAATAATCCAAGCCCTCCAGCCCGCGGATAAACGATCAAGAAGCGCCAACGCACCACCCCTTTCAGACCAATTCAGGTATGGACGCCAACCCATACGCCCCTTAGCCTTGCCTGCCTAGCAAGTCTGACAGGGGAAGCCTATGGGGTGGTGGTTCGCGATTGATCTTTGGAAACGGGTCATCCTGGCCCTTGGGCTGGGGATCATTACGGGGCTGGCCCTTCGCTCGGGGCTTGGCGCCGAAGACGCTGGCGCGCTTGCAACAGTCTGGATCAAGCCCTGGGGCGATCTGTTTCTGAATCTGATCCGAATGCTGATCGTTCCACTGATCTTCACCACGCTGGTCGCGGGCGTGATCGCCCTTGGCGACCCCAAAAAGCTTGGATCTTTAGGTGTTTTTACCATCGGCCTCTACTTCGCGACCACAGCGATCGCCGTGACAATCGGCCTGATCATGGGGACACTTTTCCAGCCTGGACGCGGCCTCAGCGCTGAAACCTTCTCCGGCGCCGATACAAGCAGCGTCGAAGCCAAACGCTCTGCGGCCGAGGCGGCAGGAGGCCTTACGGAAAGACTGATTGGAATCGTGCCGACCAACCCGATTGCGGCTATGGCCAATGGCGACGTTTTGCCCATCATCTTTTTTGCGATTCTGTTTGGGGTCGGCATTCTGATGGCCGGTGAGGTCTCACGGGGCGTGGGGGCCTGGTTTGAAGGCGCCTCCGAAGCCATGATCAAGGTCACAATGATCGTGATGGAGACCGCACCGTTCGGCGTGTTTGCGCTGATGAGCTGGGTGATGGCCAGTCAGGGACTTGGCGTGCTGCAAAATCTCGGTCTGCTGGCTGTGGCTCTGTATCTGAGCTGTATTCTGCATATCGCCATCACCTATTCAGGCATCATCAAAGGCCTGCTTCGCCTGCCTATGGTGCCTTTCTTACGGGGTGTGACAGACGCTCAAGCCGTGGCTTTTTCTACGGCCAGCTCGTCGGCCACTCTGCCCGTGACCATCACGTGCGCTGAAGAAAATCTTGGCATCGACAAATCGGTTGCGGGGTCCGTTCTGCCGCTGGGCGCCACCATCAACATGGATGGAACGGCCATATATGTCGGCATTGTCTCTCTGTTTGGCGCTCAGGCCCTCGGCCTGGAGGTCAGCCTCGGCATGTACGTCCTCGTCGCCCTGACGGCGACACTCGTGTCCATTGGCGCCGCTGCGATCCCGAGCGCCGGGCTCCTGCTGTCCGCAATTGCTCTGGAACAGGTCGGCATTCCTGAGACCCAGGCGCTGCTGATTATTGGGTTCATTCTGCCCTTTGACCGTCTGCTCGACATGATGCGGACACTGACCAATGTAACGGGGGACGCCGCCGTCGCCACGGCGGTGGCAAAATGGGAAGGCGAACTGGACGAAGACGTCTTCCGGGCTCCCGACCGGGTCTAGGCTGCAAGAACGGTCCTGACAAAAGCCCCGATCATGCGGGCCTCCGCAGCGCGCGCCGATCGTGCCCGCCATGCGATGCCGACCTGCCGGCCCATCATTGGCTGATCGAAAGGCCGCACCGACACATTTATGCCACTTGTCAATCCGCCCTCAACGGCCAGCCTTGGAAGCAGGGACACCCCCAGGCCCCCGGCAACCATATGAACGAGGGTCTGAAGACTGGTGGCGGTCACGGTTTCACCTGATCGGCGACTTGGCAGCTGACAAACCGAGAGGGCATGCTCACGAAGACAGTGTCCGTCTTCCAGTAAAAGCACCTCCTCCGCCAGAAGATCATCCGGACTCAGCCCCGGCGCCTGAATCAAGCCATGACTGTGCGGCGCCACCAAGAGGAACTCATCCGGGCCGAGCGCCTCTGTGTGAATACCCGCTGCCTCCCAAGGCAAGGCGATCAGAGCGGCATCCAATTTTCGGCTGCGCAAATCGTCCAGCAGCCGCTCGGTTTGATCTTCGCGCAAATAGAGTTGCAAATCCGGGTGGGCCTGCCTCAACAGTTGCAGGGTTCGGGGCAGAAGAAAGGGGGCGATGGTGGGGATCGCCCCCAGCCGGAAGGGCCCGGTCAGGGGTTCCCCCGCATGACGCGCTGCCGCCACCAGATCGGCAGCCCCCGACAAGAGCCCGCGGGCCCGGTCTGCCGCTTCCTGACCTGCATGGGTCAAGGAGGCACCCCGGGATTCCCGCTCGACAAGCTGCACGCCCAACAGCGCCTCGAGCTCCTTGATCGCCGAGGATAAAGTGGGCTGCGTCACATGGCAGACGTCCGCTGCACGGGAAAAGCTGCCCTCCTCGGCGAGGGCGCACAGAAACTCAAGCTGTCGGAGGGTCGGAAGGATCATACGGAGTACTTATGTGTTCCGCCAACTGGATCAATTGCCTTCTAATGCTGACCGCAAACCTGTCCGTCTGGAAAACCCGCAGCACTTGATCATTTGGGTCAGACATGCTTTACGCCCCCAATATTCGCGACAAACCATGCGTTTGCGTTGACCGGGACACGAGACCGGCGATGTCCCCCACTCGGCGAAGGCTCGCTCAGTGGGGCGATTTGGCTTTGCGCGAGAGGCTTGAGACCCCCAATGGGAAACCTTTGGGCAACGGAGTGGTAAAATGTTTGAGGCCCTGACGGATCGCTTGGGAGGTGTGTTCGACGGCTTGCTTGGCCGCGGCGCCCTCAGCGAAAAAGATGTCAGCGCGGCGCTGCGCGAAATCCGCGTCGCCCTCCTCGAGGCTGATGTCGCCCTTCCTGTCGTGAAGGACTTCATCGCATCCATTCGGGAAAAAGCCGTTGGCGAAGATGTCATTCGTTCGGTCAAGCCGGGACAGCAAGTCGTGAAAATCGTCCACGACGGGCTCGTCGATTTGCTTGGCGGGGACTCTGCGGACACATCTCTCCGGGTCGATACACCTCCCGCTGTGATTATGATGGCCGGCCTGCAAGGGTCTGGCAAAACCACGACAACGGCAAAAATCGCACAGCGCCTCGCCAGCCGTGACAAGAAAAAGATTCTTCTGGCGTCACTGGACACTCGGCGTCCCGCCGCGATGGAACAGCTGGCCATTCTCGCCGATCAGTGTGGAGACGCTGTGAGCGCGCTGCCGATTGTCAAGGATCAGAGCCCGGCAGAAATCGCTCGGCGGGCGTTGCAGGCGGCCAAGCTGGGCGGCTATGACATTATGTTCCTTGATACGGCCGGGCGAACCAGCATTGACGAACAGATGATGGCCGAGGCCAGCGATATTGCGCGCATCGCACGGCCCAATGAAACACTTCTGGTGGCGGACTCGCTCACAGGTCAGGACGCAGTTGAAACGGCCAGACGGTTCCATGAGCGTCTGCCGCTGACTGGCCTGGTTCTGACACGGATGGACGGCGACGGACGCGGTGGCGCCGCCCTGTCTATGCGCGCTGTCACCGGCCTGCCCATAAAATTTCTCGGCACCGGAGAAAAACTTGATGGGCTCGATGTTTTTGATGCCCGCAGGTTGGCCGGTCGTATCCTGGGTCAGGGTGACATTGTTTCCCTGGTCGAAAAAGCCGGCGACCAAATGGACCAGGACAAGGCCGAAAAGCTGGCCAAGAAAATGTCGAAGGGCAAATTCGACCTCGATGACCTGGCCGAACAATTCAACCAGATGCAGAAAATGGGCGGTCTTGGGGGCATCATGGGCATGCTGCCCGGAGCCAAAAAGGCCAAACAGGCCATGGCCGCAGCGAATCTTGATGACCGCGTCCTGAAACAACAAGCTGCAATCATTTCCTCCATGACACGGGCCGAACGCGCCAAGCCCGCCCTCCTCAACGCGTCGCGGCGGAAGCGCATCGCCGCCGGAGCAGGTGTCCAGGTCGCGGATGTCAACAAGGTTCTGAAAATGCATCGGCAAATGGCCGACATGATGAAGAAGCTCTCTAAGGGCGGCATGAAGGGCATGCTTGGCGCCATGGCCGGGGCCGGGATCTCGCCCGCCGACCTCGCTAAAATGGGGGCGGTTCGGGGCGCGCCATCCGGCGGTCTGCCCGGTCTTGGCGGTGGGCCAGCCTCCCCATCACCGACAGGCCTGCCCGGGCTCGGTGGCCCTGTTCAGGGATTGCCCGGCCTCGGACAAGGAAAGAAAAAATGACTGAGCCGGAACAGCATCTCGCCCGACTGAGGGCCAGTATCGATAATCTTGATGCGGTGCTCCTTCACACTCTCGCAGAGCGGTTCAAAGTCACCGAAGCCGTCGGCCGACTGAAAGCCGAGAATGACATGCCCCCTGCAGACAGGGCCCGCGAGGCCCGCCAAATTGCGCGATTGCGGCAGTTGGCAGACGAGAGCGGTCTGGATCCGGCCTTTGCCGAAAAATTCCTCAATTTCATCGTCGCGGAGGTCATCCGCCACCATGAACAGCTTCGCGATAACACTGCAGCACATCGAAATTCTGAAACAAACTGAACCCCCAGGAGATTATTATGGCCCTCAAAATCAGACTCGCCCGTGGCGGATCCAAAAAGCGCCCCTTTTACAGCGTGGTTGTGGCGGACAGCCGCATGCCAAGAGACGGGCGCTTTATTGAAAAAATTGGCACCTATGACCCTCGACTGCCGCGTGACAGCGACGCCCGCGTCAAAATTGATGGCGCAAAAGCCGCTGACTGGATCAAGAAAGGCGCAAAACCAACCGACCGGGTCGCCCGCTTCCTTAACCAGATCACGCTCGACGGTGCGGATGCCCCGATATATGCCCGGGCCGCTCGGATGAATCCCATAAAGGGCGAGCCTGGTGAGAAGGCGAAAGAACGTCTGGAAGAGAAAAAGGAAAAGGAAGCCGCCCGCAAGGAAGCGGAAGCGGAAGCCAAGGCCGCCGCGAAAGCAGCGAAAAAAGCCGACGCTGAAGCTGCAACAGCGGCAGCAGAGGAAGCCGAGCCGGCGTCTGAGCCTGAAGCTGCTGCGGAAACTGAGGCTGAGGCCTGATTGTCTTTTCAAGGCGCTCCTGTTCAGGAGCGCCTTGCTCACTCCTCCGCCTCGGGCAGGAGGCTGTCTGAGAGAAGTGACATCATCAGGCGCTTTTGCACCTCAAACGCCTCGGTGCCGGGCGCGATCAGCTCGACGTGTCCGCTATCTGCCAGTTCGTAATAAGCCGAGACACCGCCAGAGGCCCTCGCCTTCTCCGTCAAAGACCGTCCGAGATGGGGAGGTGATATCCGATCCTGATCACCGCTGACATTGATCAATCTGGCCGGCAAAGGCAGGAGCGACGCAACGGATGTGTCCTCCAGAACATTTCGTCGGCCCGGCTCCGGCGTTCCAGTTAGGCGATCCATGATATCTGACAGGCAGGAGGGCAATGTCACCGCTTTGCTGGCCGCGAGATCCGCCAGCCCTCCTGAATTGATTACCGCCCCGAAGGACACAGGCACGTCACCGCTCAGAGGGCTGTCTGGCGGCAGATTAGCACGCGCCGCGACCCAGCCCGCCAAATGCCCTCCGGCGGAGTGACCAAAGGCCACCAGATTGGAAACGTCCAATCCTAAATCCGGACCCTCCAGACCAAGCAGATCGACCGCCTGTGATACATCCTTAAACGTCCCCGGAAAGCCTCCACCTGCCTCATCGACACCACGATATTCGATATTCCATACTGCCAGGCCGGCGGACCTGAGGTCCTCCGCAGCATAATTCATGAGTGTTCGGTCTGCGATCGCCTTCTGCCAGCAGCCGCCATGGATCATCACAATGACAGGGTGTGGCGGTGCGGTATCGGGGATCCAGATATCCACCAGCCCTGACTCATGGGGTGCATAGCGCCGGCTCGTCGTGGGCGACGGTAAGGGACGGCGGGTCAGGTCGGCCCAGCTCATTAACATAGCAGGGTCTTTGGCAGGAGTAACGGGTTCGCTGGATGCGGTGTGGCGTAATGAAGGCTCTGAACAGGACATCAGCGTCACAGATCCAATCAAAATGGCAAGGCAGACGGGGCGCATGATCGTTTTGTCAGCCAGCTGCCAGCCCTTGGCAAGGGCTACTGAGGGCTTAAGTGCTCTGCAGGGCCAAATGGGATGTTCAGGAGAAGCTTATGCACATCAGCAGCCGGGAACAGGCCCTGGCCCTCGACGCAACCGACCCCCTCGCCGCCTTCAAAGGCCGTTTCCGGCTGCCACCGGGCATCACCTACCTCGTAGGCCACTCCCTCGGGCCGGTCAGCGAGTCGGCGATTGCCCGATTAAACGCACATGCGCAGGGTGCCTGGGCAGTGGACATTGTCGGCGCCTGGAACAACGCAGGATGGATTGATCTCCCCCATCAGCTTGGGGCCCGAATTGCCGCCCTTATCGGAGTCAAACCGGACAGCGTCATCGTTTGCGACAGTGTCTCCGTAAATCTGTTCAAGCTTGCGGCCGCCGCTTTGCCCCTGTCGAAGGGACCGAAAGTCATCCGTCTGGAAGCAGATGAATTCCCGACCGATAAATATATCGCGGAAAGGCTGGCAGACCTCATTGGCGTCCCGTGCGAGGTGGTGGCCCCGGAGGCCGGAGTTGATGCCCTGTCGAAGGGCGGTGTCTTCATCCGCAGTGCCGTGAACTACCGAACATCCGAACTCGCGAACATCGAGAAAGTCGAAGAAGCCGCGAGGGCCAGTGGTGCGCTGGTGATCTGGGATCTCAGTCACGCAACGGGCCTGATCGATCTTGACCTTGCCGCCAAGGGTGGCCAGCTCGCCGTAGGCTGTACCTATAAATATCTGAACGGTGGGCCCGGTGCACCGGCCTTTCTTTATGCGACGAAAGCGCTCTGCGAGCAGATGGCCACACCATTGCCCGGCTGGCTCGGGCATAGGACACCCTTCGACTTCGACCCGCGTTATCAGCCGGCAGAGGGCATAACCCGTTTTTTGGCCGGAACGCCACCCATCCTCGCCCTCGCGGCTCTGGAGGGGGCCCTTGACCTCTTTGAGGAGGTCGACCTCAGTGTGTGTCATCGCAAGGCCATGGCGCTCGGTGACCTCTGCCTGTCTTATGCAGACGAGTTGGGGCTTTCGACCCTTTCACCCCCCGCAGGACAACGACGCGGGGGACATATCAGCCTACAGCACGAAAAAGGCTATGAAATCGTCCAGGCCCTCGCAGAGAGAGGGCGCAAGGCCGATTTCAGGGCGCCTGAAACCATACGATTGGGCTTCTCGCCGCTTTTCCTGTCATATGCAGATGTCTGGGACACGATGGAGGACCTGGCCGCTATCCTGAACCAAAGGCTCTGGGACAGGCCACACTTCGCGAAACGGGGCAAGGTAACCTAATCAAGCCCCGACTCATCCAGAAAGTCAGCGAGCGCCTCAAGAGTATCCAAGGACGTCAGAAGATCAGGGCGCTGCGCGGGCGATACAAGATCCGGCACAACAGGCTGGGTGACAGTCAAATGCCGGATGACCTCTGTGCAGGCCACAAGTCCTGCGGCCAGAGCATCCGTCCGGATATGCCACGCCAGACCCCTTGGGTGCATCACCTCGTTTCGGGCCGTCACCAGGGCCTCGAAGTCATGCCGGCGGCTCCGAGACAAAGACAGCGTAAAGGGCGCCGGAAGCCGGTTTACATTTGCCGCCCTGAGCAACAGTTCGGTGGTCCCGGCCTTGTCCGGGATCCGGTCGCCAACGGCGGACAAAGACAGCGCGGCCGCCTGTTGTGCCGCCAGAACCACGTCACAGACCAGGGCCGGCAACTCTGAAGGGTGCTCAAGGCAACATTCGGCATGGGCAGCAGCTCTTTTCAGGGTTGCTGACAGCTGCTCCTCAGCCAACAGAGGATGCCACCGGGTCCTCATGGTCAGCCCACGCAACAGCAAAAGCCGACCGGCAAAATGCTAAGCAAGGCTTGGATCAATTTCCTTACAGGCATCAACGAGCCCCCTGACCGCATCAACGGAGACCTGGAACATAGCCTGTTCCTGATCATCGAAATCGAATTCGACAATCCGTTCCGCCCCCTCGCCACCGATCAGAGTCGGAACACCAACATAGAGGCCATCCAGTCCGTATTCGTGGTCACACCAGGCCGCAGCCGGAAGCACACGCTTCTGGTCTTTCAAGTAAGCCTTTGCCATCGAAATCGCAGACTCCGCCGGCGCGTAATAGGCCGACCCGGTCTTCAGCAGCCCGACAATCTCCCCACCACCCTTTCGGGTCCTGTCAACAATGGCGTCCAGTTGGTCTTGGGTCAGCCAGCCTTGCTTCACGAGCTGGGGCAAGGGCAGTCCGCCGACCGTGGAATGGCGAACCATGGGGACCATGGAGTCGCCATGGCCCGCTAAGGTCCAAGCATGAATATCTGCAACCGAAACGCCGGTCGCCTCAGAAAGAAAGTAAGCGAATCGACTGGAGTCAAGAACACCAGCCATGCCGACAACCTTGTGGGTCGGCAAGCCTGAAAACTGCTGAAGCGCCCAGACCATCGCATCCAGGGGATTGGTGATGCAGATAACGAACGCATTTGGACAGTTGGTCTTTATACCCTCGCCGACCGCCTTCATGACCTTCAGGTTGATCCCAAGAAGGTCGTCCCGGCTCATGCCCGGCTTACGCGGAACGCCCGCCGTCACGATGCACACATCGGCACCGGCAATGTCGGCATAGTCATTGGCCCCTTTCAGGGAGACCGAGCTGTTATAGACGGGGGTCGACTCGGCGATGTCGAGCGCTTTGCCTTGCGGAAGGCCTTCGGCAATGTCAAACAAAACGCAATCCCCAAGCTCTTCCCGCGCGGCGACATGGGCCAGAGTGCCCCCAATCATACCGGAACCGATTAGAGCGATTTTCTTGCGTGACATGCCGGATCTCCTCACTGCTTTGGGCGACGCTGCCGGAACCCCTAGCGGAGCTGGAAGCAACACGCAATCCGGTGTCACAATTTGTGCTGGATTTGATAGGCGAACCCAGGCAGAGTCACCGGATGGCATATCGAACGAAACGCTCCGCAATTGCGCCAGAAGCCTGCCACCTGGCCCACGCTATAGACTTAATTGGTGATCGCTGGAGCTTACTGATCTTGCGCAGCGCCCTCTTCGGCGTGCGCCGGTTCGACGACTTTCAGGTGGAACTGGATATTCCCCGAACCGTCCTTTCCGGTCGGCTTCGCCGACTTGTCGAGGGCGGACTTCTGGAGAAATCCCTGTACCAGGAGACCGGCAAACGCAGGCGCACAGAATATGTTTTGAGCTTGGCAGGGCAGGCGCTCCAGCCCACCCTGATGGCTTTAACCCAATGGAGCGACAAATGGCTTTTGCCCGATAGGCCGGCGCCCTTAAGTCTGCGTCACAGAACCACTCGAGAGGAAATCGAGGCCGGATTTCTTGACCCCTCTGGTCAGCGCGTTCATCCGGACCAGATCAGAATCGCTTATCGCCGTTGATCAATGTCGGCTGCCCCACACCCTCAATGGATCGAAGACGCCCGTCTCGGCGGCCTGCTGAAGCTTTTCCAACTGCGCCATAACTGAACCCGTCTCCGCGACCTGGGGACCCCCGTAGAGCGCTGCATCCAGCCGACAAATTCGCTCGAACAGATTTTCACACTGTTCAACAAGGTCAAGAAACACGTCTGGGAGGCCAAGCCCCCTCTGCGAAGAGGCATTCAGCGCCGGATCCTCGCGGCTAATCCGGTATTTCTTCTGCATGGCCTCCTGAGGCTGCATATCGCCTTCACGAACGGCCTTGTGCATAACAAGCCAGCTGGCAGCCTGCATCAGCCGCGTGGTCAATTCCATACTCCAGGCTGCATAGGTCAGTCCGGCTTCACGGGACAAGTCATCTGACAGCTCTCGGCCCGGCCCATCGAGATAAGCCGCGGTGCTTTCCACCAGGGCCATGCCATCTGCAAAGACTTTCTCAAAAACCTTTCCCCCGGCGAAATTGAGGGCGTCAAGATCATTCTTATTGAGCGATTTTATAGTGGACATGCGTTCGCCTGACTCAGAGAGATCCTGCTGGTTTAATTCCGAGGTGCTTCCGATGGGTTAATCCATATTCCCAAAAAGTGAATTGGCAGAGTCGAGATGCGAGGCCTTGCGCTTCAACTCCGCCTCGCAAGCCTCAATATCCGCCTTCAGAGCCTCAATCCGGTGCTGAAGCTCCGCAACCGACAAAGTCTCCAGATCAATGGCCTGTTTGGGCCTCTGCTCATCTTCCATCATGTAACTGCATCCCTTGTGCAAGTTGCTCTTAGAAGGCAAAGGGAGCAAGGCAAAGGCAAAATGACAAGTCCTGAAAGGATCAAAACATGGCGGACACGATGTGGGCTATCCACCATGATGGCGACGCCCCCCTGACGACCATAGAAGCCCCCAAGCCCAGCTGCGGTGCAGAGGAAGTTTTGGTACGTGTTTATGCGGCCGGCCTGAACCGCGCCGATCTTGTTCAACGCGCCGGTTTTTACCCGGCGCCCCCGGGCGCGTCCAAAATCCTTGGTCTCGAATGCGCGGGTGAGGTGGTTGCCTGCGGTGACGCTGTTTCTGAATGGGCGGTGGGGGACCGGGTTTGCGGACTGATGGCGGGTGGCGGTTATGCCGAATATGCGCTCGTCCATCAGGGATCCATGTTTGCCCTGCCATCCTCTATGAGTTTCAACGAAGGCGCAGCTCTTCCAGAGGTCATGATGACCGTGTGGGCCAATATATTCGACCGTTGCGGGATCCAACCCGGCGAGACGCTGCTGATCCATGGGGGAACAAGCGGGATCGGGACCATGGCCATCCAGATGGCGCGTTATGCTGGCGTGGGCCCCGTTATCATCACCGCCGGGACAGATGAAAAATGCAGAGCGGCCCAGGCGATGGGCGCAGACATCACCATCAATTACAGGTCTGAGAACTTTGAGACCGTCCTCGCCGATCATGGCGGCGCAGATGTCATTCTTGACATGGTTGGCGGCGATTATGTTCAGAAGAATATTTCTGCCGCCAAAATAAACGGCAGGATTTGCAATATCGCCTACATGCAGGGGGCCAAGGTCGAATTGAACCTACTTCCGATCATGTTAAAGCGACTCATCCTCACGGGCACAACGTTGCGGGCTCGGCCTGATAACGAAAAACAGCGCATCCGGGATGCCATCCTCAAAGGGTTCTGGCCGGGGGTTCTGGCCGGTGATATCCGGCCTGTTATCGACAGCGTTTATGCGTTTGATGACGCAGAGACCGCTCACGCCAAATTCTCGGCAGGGGGTCACATTGGGAAGATACTGCTGAGTTTGACCACAAGCTAAGCTTTCAAAACCCTCGCTTCGACGCTATATGGATCGGGTTAGGTAATGCACTCGGATACCTGACCGCCCGGTACGACGTGCCGGGCGGCTGTGTTTCTGGGACCCGTTGACGACTTAAGGAGGCCCAGATGGCCGATATTCTCATGCCGAAGGCCACTGCGGTGTGGCTGATCGATAACACCACGCTGACCTTCGAACAGGTCGCCGATTTCTGCGGCCTCCATCACCTTGAGGTCAAGGGTATCGCCGACGGCGACGTGGCCGAGAATATGCGCGGTGTTGATCCGATTTCTGGCGGGGAGCTGACCCGAGAGGAGATCCAGAAGGCCGAAGACAACCCGGATTATCGGATGAAGGTCGCGCCATCCAAGATCGCCCACATTCCCCAGCCCAAAAGAAAGGGGGCACGTTACACACCTGTGGCGCGCCGGGGCGACAAGCCGGACGCCATTGCATGGTTTATCCGAAATCACCCGGAAGTTACCGATGCCCAAATCTCGAAGCTGATCGGCACAACCAAAGCCACCATCACGAATGTACGCGAAAAAACCCATTGGAACAGCGCGAACATACGCCCTGTTGACCCCGTCACAGCGGGGCTGTGTTCTCAGATTGAGCTGGATGAAGTCATCGCCAAAGCGACGGACCGCCGTCGCAAAATGGATGCCGATCGGGCGAAACAGGATGAGGGGCCAAGCCTGAAGCCGGCGAGCGAAACAGAGCAAACTGGTTTGGAAGAACCGGAGACAGAAACGAAGTCAGAGCCGACGGCTGAAGATATATTCAGTAACTTTAAAGGCTGACCGTTTGCTGGCGCGCCATAGAGAGCGCTTCTTCAGGGTCAATATCCCCATCATATAAGGCGCGCCCGAGAATACTGCCTGAAATGGCATTTTTCCCCTGATGGGCTTTTAGTCTGCTGATATCCTTCACACTCGCGACCCCTCCGGACGCGATAACCGGGATGGAAACGGAGTCTGCGACGGCCCCTGTGAAGGCGACGTTGACCCCGGTTTTCATCCCATCCCGGGCAATATCCGTCACAATCAGAGCGGCGACCCCGCATCCCTCGAACCGTTGGGCGAGTTCAGTGGCCGGTAACGCGCTTGTTTCCGCCCAGCCCTCAACGGCAACCATGCCATCTCGGGCATCGATCCCAACCACAATTCGACCCGGCAAGGCGGTTGCTGCCGACACCACAAGGTCCGGGTCCCTTAAGGCAGCGGTCCCAAGAATCACCCGCGAAATTCCTGCCTCAAGCCAGGCATCAATCTGATCACGAGACCGAATACCTCCTCCAAGCTGGACCGGCACCGGCGTGGCCTTGAGAATGGCCCGGACCGCGTCTCCATTGGCTGACCGGCCCAAAAAAGCCCCGTCCAGGTCGACCACGTGCAGGGCATCAAAACCCATCGCAGAGAAACGCCGGGCTTGGTCCGCGGGGTCGGAATTAAACGCTGTGGCACGCTCCATCTCCCCCCTCAGAAGCCGGACACAGGCACCATTCTTCAAGTCGATGGCAGGAAAGAGGCGAAAGGTCATCTTGGGGTCCAGCTAAGAAAATTGGCCAGCAGACGCAAACCGGTGCGTTGACTTTTTTCCGGGTGAAACTGGGTCGCAAACATGTTGTCGCGAGCAACGGCTGCGATCATGTCGCCCCCATAGTCTGTCAAAGCGGCCACGTCGCCTGGGCCGGCGAATGTATAAGCATAAGAATGGGTGAAATAAACGTGAGGGCTTTGGCCGAGCCCTTCGAGCACGGGGTGCGGGCGCACAGGTTTCAGCTCATTCCAGCCCATGTGCGGAACCCTGTATTGCGGCCCCGGCGAAATCCGGTCAACGTCACCAGGAATCCAGTTCAGGCCGGCTGTCTCGCCATCCTCAAGCCCCCGGGTCGCGAGCAATTGCTGACCGACGCAGATCCCCAGGAATGGAACGGCCCGCCGGAGCACGGCCTCTTCCATGGCGGACACCAAACCGTCTATGCGCCTCAAACCGGATGCACAATCGGAAAAGTGGCCGACGCCGGGCAACACCACCCGATCGCTTGAGGCAACCGTGTCCGGACAGGATGTGATCGAAATCATCACATCGTCGTGGAGGCTCGATGCGGCCTTTCTCAGGGCGCGTTCAGCCGAATGGAGGTTACCGGAGCCGTAGTCGATCAGCGCGATGGATGCCATTCGCGCTTCTTGTCCTAAAGAGCGCCTTTTGTCGATGCCGCAGCTCCAGCCAGACGCTCATCACGCGCTACAGCCATCCGAAGCGCCCTCGCGGTCGCTTTAAAACAGCTTTCAGCGATGTGGTGACAATTCTCTCCGTAAAGCGTCTCAATGTGCAGGCACATCCCGCCATTTCCCGCCAAGGCAAAGAAAAATTCACGAAACAGCTCGGTGTCCATATCGCCAATCTTGTCACGTGAGAACGCGACATTCCAAATTGTGTAGGGACGATTGCAGAGATCAAGCGCTGCCCGACTCAGGGTCTCATCCATCGGAACATAGGCATGTCCATAACGAACCACGCCCGCGAAATCGCCGAGCGCCTCCTTGATCGCGCGCCCGATCACAATGCCCGTATCTTCGACGGTATGGTGACCATCGATATGAAGATCCCCCCGGGTCCGAACTTTCAGATCAATAAAGCTGTGGCGCCCCAAGGCCTCAAGCATGTGATCGAAGAAACCGATCCCGGTCTCAATATCTGTTTTGCCGGTGCCATCCAAATTGACCGACACCTCAATGTCGGTTTCCTTGGTCTGGCGCTTTACGGTGGCTTTTCTGTCAGTCATATCGGCCCAATAATCCTAATTCCTGCAGATGACTACCATCCTTTTCGTTCACATCTCCCTAAGCAATGACTGATAGTGTTCGCCGAAGAAATGGCGGCGAGGCAAGAAGTGAGCGTCACGAGGACAATTTGGGAAAAAGCAAGACGTGGCCGTCTGGAGTGGTACCTACCGCTGGCGGCTTTTTGTGTTGCCCTCATCCTCGCAGGCAGCATGCTGGCGCTTGATGTACAAGCCTCAACAGAAGTTGAAGGGCTCCTGGCCATTGGTGCCGCGGGCATTGTGGCCCTGATGGCCCACTTTCTGGCTCGCCATCTCACGCGATTCTTGAGCCAGCTGAATGGCGATATTCGAGCCATTAGGGGCCTGTCCCCGTCTGATCTGGACGAATTTGACCCCCCTTTTGTAGAACTCCGGCGCCTTCGTCTCGAAGTCCTCAGAACCCGTCGTGCCATCAATCGGACAATGGGTCAGCTGCACCGCGCCGCAGAAATCGACAGACGGACCGGACTGTTGAATGAACTCAGCTTGCAAAAGAAAATTGAGAGCGCGCTTACCAGTGCCCGGTTTGACAATCCCGCGGCGCTGATCTTGCTCAAATTTGGCGGTTATGACGAAAAGATAGGCCGCGAACGTGAAAACCTTATGGTTCAGCACGTCTCCAAGGTATTGAAGAACACGGTGCAGAAATGCGAGTCCGACCGAGGGCTATCCCCCGGCCAATGGCCACTATCCTCGCCCGGCTCCAATCGGTATGCGATCCTCGCACAGGATTTCGGACACCGTGATGATCTGGCGTCCCTCGTCAGGGAGCTTCAGGCCGCGTTTCGAAATCCTGTCCGTCTTGATGACCAATCGGTTCAGCTCACCCTCGAAGGGAGTATCGTCCTGATCCCCGAGGACGGCGACTCCGTCTCTCACGTTCAGCATCGGGCTGAGGACACCCTTCGCGACCTGAAGCTCCAGAACAAAACAGGATTTGGCTTTTACTCGCCAAAGCTTGAGCGTCAACGCGACGCGGTCCGCAAGCTGGAGGCAGAGCTTCGAACCGCGATCGACGAAGATCGGTTTATCCCCCTGTTTCAACCTAAAGTCGATCTTATAACAGGACGAATTACTGGTGTGGAGGCCCTCGCGCGATGGCAGCTCCCAACAGGCCGCCTGGTCTCCCCTTCGGTTTTTATAGAATTGGCCGAGGCGACCGGGCAGATCGGGGCCATCGGGGAGCAAATCCTTCGGAAGGCCTGCGCTGAAGCAGCGACATGGGTCCGGTCAGCAGGGCCCCTCTGTCTGGCCGTCAACGTCTCTCCTCAACAATTCGAAGACCAGTCCCTGACCCAAACCATCCTGGACGCCATTGCTAAATCCGGCCTCCCTCCAAGATGTCTACAAATTGAAATCACGGAAAGTCTGGCCATCGCTCATCCAGATCGGGTCAGAACAGTCCTTGCTCCTCTGCGTAAACTGGGCATGCAGCTGGCCATTGATGATTTCGGGACCGGCCATTCGAATCTCGCCACGCTGACACAACTAGATTTCGACGTCTTCAAGATCGACCGGCAATTCGTCACCGGTATCCCCACGGACCCGCAGGCCAATGCCATTGTCGACATGATCCTGAGCATGGCGCGGACGCTGAATATGCAAATCGTCGGGGAAGGTATCGAGACTCAGGATCAAGCTAATTTCCTGGCCCAGAAGGGCTGTCACATCGGACAAGGTTTTCTCTATCGCCCCCCGATCACAGCGGCAGAGTTGAGAGAGCTTCTGGCAGATCAGCCTTTCATGCTGCAGCGAAAACGCGCTTAGTCAGGTATTGCCACTTGCCTTAAGCCCGGTCCATCGCCAAATCATGCAGCGATGACCATGCACAATGTTCCCGACTGGCACGGTACCACGATCCTCGCGGTACGCACTCCAACTCAAATCGCCCTGCTCAGCGATGGGCAGGTCTCAATGGGTCAGACGGTCATGAAGGGGAATGCCCGGAAAGTGCGACGCATTGGAAACGGAGAAATCCTTGCCGGATTCGCCGGTGCAACGGCAGATGCCTTCACCCTATTTGAGCGCCTAGAGCAAAAACTAGAGCGATTTCCCGGCCAACTACAAAGAGCAGCAGTGGAACTCGCCAAGGAATGGCGAACAGAAAAATACCTGCAGAAACTCGAAGCCTTGCTAATCGTGGCAGATCGGCAAACCACGCTTGTCATCACCGGGGCTGGCGATGTGCTTGAACCCGAGCACAGTGTGGTGGCTGTCGGATCAGGGGGAAATTATGCCCTCGCAGCGGCACGGGCGTTGGTGGGATATGAGACGGACGCAGAAACACTGGGCCGAAAAGCCATGGGCATCGCCGCCGATATTTGCGTCTTCACCAATGATAATTTCACCGTTGAGATCTTGGATGTTTAATTTCGGAGATTTGCGAGCAGCGGTGACAGCAGACATTCTAACCCCCCATCAAGCCACGAAGCTGGAAACCTTCCTGAAGTCGCGTCACCCCGCAGAAACGGATGCAAACGGAGAAAACCTGCGGCTCCTGTCAAACTTCAATGACCTCTTCGTCACCTTTGGCATCATCATCCTGTTTACAGGGCTCAGTGTTTTGTCGGTCCGTATTTTTAAGGTGGATTCGTTCGCAACCGATTTTGCCGGAATGACACTAATCACGGCCCCTGTCGCACTCTGTTCGCTGATTATGATGGAATATTTCTGCAGGCGCAGGCGCATGCTCCTCCCCAGCCGTGTTCTCTCACTGATCTTCGTCACCTCTGTCACCGTGGGCTTTGCGGGTGTTTGGGCTGCGATCCTGGACCCCAGCCAACGGTTCGGCGACGCCTTTTTTAGCCGTGGCTGGTTCGCTCCCCTGAACTTTGCCACCGCGCTCGGAGCGAGCGCAGTCATTTTTCTGCGCTACAGACTGCCCTTTGCCCTGTTCCTGATTGCCCTGTGTGGCGCAGGTGTTGCGTACTCGGCCCTGGCAGCTTTGGAGGCGGTCCCAACAATACTTGCTGGCGGCATGAGCCTCACCAGCGGCCTGGCAACACTGGTCTGGGCGATCTGGTTTGACACTAGAGATCCGACGCATTGCTCAGACACCTCCGACAATGCTTTCTGGTTACATCTGGCCGCAGCACCCCAGCTGATCCTCGGCCTCAGCATCCTGATCACAGGACGAGGCGTCATGACCAACACCGGATTGACGGTCGGCCTGATCGAAAGCGCTGTTCTTCTGGGGACCCTGATCGTTCTGGCCGCGCTGGCGCTGGCATTGAACCGAAGGGCCCTGATTGTTGCCAGCCTCCTGACCTTTATCTGGGCACTGGTCTCCATTCTGAACAGCGCCGGCCTCGAAGAGATGACCGTCTTCTTTGTGGTGACACTGGTCATCGGGGGAGGCGTGATTTTACTCGGCGCCGCCTGGAACACTGCCCGGAACCAGGTCTTGAAACTGCTCCCACGCAAGGGCCTGTGGCACAAAGTGTTTCCCCCTGAACCCGTTTTGGAGACCTGATGACTGCTTTAACGCCAACCGAAATCGTCACCGAATTGGACCGCCACATTGTCGGCCAGAGCGACGCCAAGAGGGCGGTCGCCATAGCGCTGCGAAACAGGTGGCGGCGCAAACAGGCTCCGGAAGGACTTCGCGGCGAGATCACCCCCAAAAATATTCTCATGATCGGACCAACAGGGGTCGGGAAAACCGAGGTCTCAAGACGACTGGCTCGCCTCGCCAATGCGCCTTTCCTGAAAGTCGAGGCCACTAAATTTACCGAAGTTGGCTATGTCGGTCGTGACGTCGAACAGATCATCCGAGACCTTGTCGAAGCCGCCATTGGCATGATTCGAGATGCCAAACGTCAAACTGTTAAGGAAACGGCACGAGATACTGCCGAAGAACGCCTGCTCGATGCCCTGGTCGGTGAACAGGCCCAATCTTCAACCCGGGAGGTTTTCCGGGCCAAGCTCAGAAGTGGAGAACTTGACGACAAAGAGGTGGACATCGACCTGCCGGAAACCGGCGGCATGCCCATGATGGACATGGGCGCCACCGGATCCGTCAGCATGATCAACCTGTCTGAAATCTTGGGAAAAACTATGGGGGGACGAACCAAGCGGGTACGAACGACCGTGGCGGATGCCTATAAACCGCTGATCGACGAGGCCGCTGATGCTCTGATTGACGATGACGCCATAGCGCGCGAGGCCGTGCGAGCGGTTGAAGAAGACGGCATTGTTTTCCTTGACGAAATCGACAAGGTGGCCAGCAGTTCAGGGCGGTCAGGCGCCGATGTCAGCCGCGAAGGGGTCCAGCGTGACCTGCTCCCCCTTATTGAAGGCACCACGGTTTCAACCAAACGGGGTCCCGTGAAAACCGACCATATCCTGTTCATCGCATCAGGCGCTTTCCACGTGGCCAAGCCTTCCGACCTGCTTCCGGAATTACAGGGCCGACTTCCGATCAGAGTGGAACTTCGGCCCCTGACCCGCGACGACATGCGGCGGATACTGGTGGAACCCGAAGCCAGTCTCATTCGCCAACATGAGGCACTCCTGGCGGCCGAAAATGTGACCCTGCGATTTGAAGAAGACGCCATTGATACAATTGCCGACCTTGCCGTTAAGGTGAATGAAACCGTCGAGAATATCGGGGCCAGGCGGCTCCAGACGGTTCTGGAGCGCCTCCTTGATGACATAAGCTTTAGCGCTGACCAGAAGCATGGCGACACCGTAACCATTACGGCTGAATATGTTCAGGCCCAACTGGCCGATCTTGCTGGAAATGCCGACCTGTCAAAATTTATTCTGTGACGCCTGCTGCCCCGGACGGGCTGACCAGCCCGGCTGAAAAGCCCATGACATGAAATAACTCATTCTGGTCCATGACACCACGAACCAGCTCGGACCCCGGTCCTGAAGCAAATATCGCGACGTCTTCGCCACCATGTGTTTCAGAGGGCATGAAAATCGCGGCTTGCTGTTGATAGTCATTGGACAGAGTGTCTACAGCACTGAGATCTGACCGCTGACAATCGGCCGCCCGGCAACCTGTCTCCCCATTCGCATAGCCCAGCGTGGTGTAGGGCTTTCCGTCTGCGGCACGCGCCATGGCACCCGTCTCATAAACAACTTTTCCCAAAATGGGGTTATTTCGGCGGGGATATCCCGCCATGGTCATGGTGTGACTGTGATCCGCGGTGACGATAATCAAAGTGTCTTCCGGACTGGTCAACGCCAGCGCAGTCGCCACCGCCTCGTCAAAAGCCACCGTGTCCCCAAGTGCGCGCGCTGCATTCACGCCATGATGGGCGTGGTCAATGCGCCCACCTTCGACCATGAGCATATAACCCTGATCTTGTTGGGACAAACGTGTTATGGCGGCCCGCGTCAGATCGGCGATGGAAGGCTCGTTCCCTGCGCCCGCAAGCCGGTCAAGATCGTAAACCATATGCGATGGCTCAAACAGACCAAGAACCTGAACAGGCTGGCCAAAATCGATGGCCTCGAAACCATCACGGTCAAAGATCACGCTATGGCCCGCGGATTTCGAGGTCCAGGCGCCCATAAGATCCCGGCCATCCTGTCGGTTCCCCGTGCGCTCCTCATATTCCGGATCCGCCATTTCCGCCGGCATAAACCCGGCACGACCGCCCCCAAGGACGATTTCGAAACCATCGCCTGCGGCCCAGTCAATGAGCTGTCGCGCAATATCGGTACAACCTTCCCCGGACCCTGCCAGGGCGCTGTCATCCTCCCAGTCCCGATGGACCGACTCCGCATAAACAGCGGCGGGCGTGGCGTGGGTGATTCTGGCTGTCGAGACCACTCCGGTCGCCAGACCCTGCATTTCCGCAAGCTCGAACAACGTATCGCTGCCCTGACCAACGCCGCTGGCACAGTTTCCGACCGAAACCCCAGACCTCAGGCCAACAACACGGGACTTCGTCTTGAACCCTGACACCATGGCTGTGGCCGTGGAAGCGCTGTCGGCAACCTGATAGTCATGGCTGTAGGTTCGCGAAAGCGCCGCATGGGGCAGGGTCTCCATGGCCATGCGGTGACTTTCCCCATCGCCTCCCAGACGTTGCCCCGCATAGATTCGGGCGGCCGTGAGGGTCGAGACCCCCATCCCGTCCCCAACGAACAGGATCACATTCTTGGCACGCGCCTCCCGGTCTGGCCCAGCACGGTCGAGAACCGCCTCTTCCGCCCTTTGATAATAGGGGTCGCCCGCCTGCTGCGGGACCACAGACTGACGATCCTGAAAGGCCAGCTCCTCGGGACCCAGAGGAACCGGAGAACAGGCGACCAGTCCAGCCAGAAGAAAAACAGACATAACGGAGTGGCGCATTGATTTAATCCTTCTTAGTGGCCCTTCGGCTCAGAAACATGATCTGCGACGGCCTTGGGCTGTCCGTCCCGTCGGCGAGACGGCGCTTGAGCCAGCAATATCCCACTTATAATCAGGACACAGCCCCCGGTCTGCACGACCGTCAGAACCTCATGAAACAGATTCCAGGACAACAACGATGCAACAACGGGCTGAGCAACAACTAGAATTCCGGCGATTCCCGCCGGGGTATGCCCGAGGCCCGTTATAATGAGGCCCTGTCCAATGACCTGCACGACAATCGCCAGCATCAGAGGCAGCAGTAAACCGGCCATTTTATCCGGAAGCCAGCTTTCTCCTGAGACGGTAACCAGGATCGCAGCGACAAAAGCCTCGACCACCGTCAGCCAGAAGATGGTTTCAAGGCCGCTCAGGTTCCGGCGAGCGACTTTTGAGGCGACCATGTAGCAGGATACAAAGACAGCGGCGCAAATGGCCAGGAGATCACCAAACCAGGCACTCGGGTACATGGCGCCATCGCCCCTGAGTGCGCCCAAAGATAAAGCGGCGGCACCAATGACCGCAAGGGTTGCGGCGAGACCCCAGACGGGGGTCGGCCGATCTTTCAGGATAATCCATGCAACAAGGCCAACCCCAATATTTCCGAGATTTACGATGAAGGTCGAACTTGCCACGCTGGTGTGAGTCAGGGCCCAGTGCCAGAAACCCACATTGCAGGCGAAGAAAGTGCCCGCCATCACCACAAATCGGTTAGGCATACGCGGCCACCGCCTGTGGTTCAGGAAAACCATGAGCAGCAAAATCGGAATGGCCAGCGTGAATCGCCAGAATGCAATGGATTGTGGCCCCAGCGATTCGAGGCCATACCGCATCAGGATTGGCGCAAAGCCAATAAAGACCCCACCGGATAAAACAATTATCGGGCCCAGCCATCTAAACGCCAGACCACCGCCCTGCCCCGCACCGTTTGTGTTCATATCAGGCCCAGCCGATCCCAGATTGACGATGGATCGACTCCATCTTGTCGCAACTGCCGAAGAGGAACACTGCGACGTGTTTTGGACAAGCGCTGGCCCGCAGTGTCTGCCACCAGATCATGATGATGGTAACAGGGCTGCGACCAGCCCAGCAAAGCCTGCAGAAGCGTCTGAATATGCGGTGCATCAATGAGGTCCCGGCCACGAACAACATGCGTGACCCCCTGCACGGCATCGTCATGGGTCGCCGCCAGATGGTAGGCACTTGGGCTATCCTTTCTCGCGATCACAATATCTCCGCAAAGGTCTGGCCGGGCGCGCCGCGTGACCTCCTGCCCCGCCTCAACTACCTTAAAGCTGAGCTCATTCCAGACAGAGCCGAGGGTCTGCTGAGCCGCCATCAGGCTCAGGCGCCAAGCAAATGGCATTCCCTTTTCGAGGTTCTCTTGTTCAACCCGCTCCGGCAGAGACCAACCCGTAAAAGCCAACGCATCACCTTGCTCCTCGAGCACCTCCGCACGGGTTCGGAAGCAGCGGTAGGCCAGACCCCGTTCAGCAAGCCTCGACACCGTGGCGGCATAATCCGGGAAATGGTTCGACTGCCGTCGAGCAGGCTCCGTCCATTCAAAACCCAGCCAGGCCAGATCCTCCAAAATAGCCTCTGTAAAGTGCGGCCGGCACCGGGTCGTATCAATATCCTCTATCCGGAGCAGAACCTGCGCGCCGATACGTGTGGCCAGCGTCCACACATGCCATGCGGATGCGGCATGGCCCAGATGCAGGTAACCTGTGGGCGACGGCGCAAACCGTGTTACCAGACCGGTCACATCGCGGCTCCACCTATGACGGGGTCAACTATCTGAACTGACGCTCGGCATCGGACAGACCACCCCGGTTCCCCCAATCCCGCAATAGCCATTTGGATTCTTGGCAAGGTATTGCTGATGATACTCTTCGGCAGGATAAAAGACATCAAGCGGACGGATCTCGGTGGTGATCTGGCCTTTACCTGCAGCGTTTAACGCCCTTTGATAAGCCCTCATGCTCTCCCTGACCGGCCCGGCCTGATGAGCGCCTGTCATATAAATCGCAGAGCGATATTGTGTCCCGATATCATTGCCCTGCCGCATTCCCTGAGTCGGATCGTGCGACTCCCAAAACAGCTTCAGCAAGTCTTCGAGGCGGATACGGGCCGGATCAAAAACGACGCGAACAACTTCTGTATGGCCTGTGCGGCCACTGCAGGTTTCTTCATAAGTCGGATGGGGCGTGTACCCGCCGGCATACCCCACCTGCGTCAGGTAAACGCCGTCCCTTTGCCAGAAAATCCTCTCTGCCCCCCAGAAACACCCTAAAGCGAAAACGATTTCCTCCATCCCGGCCGGCACCTCGGCCGCGTAGGAAACACCAGACACAAAGTGGGTCCGGGCCGTCGGGAGCGGTTGAGACCGGCCCGGCAGCGCGGCAGCCTGATCCGGGATTGTGGCTGGCTTTTGACGAAAGAACATGGCGGGACCCCTTTTCTGTCCTGAGGATATGGGGCTTCTGCAGTCTTGCGCAATGTCCCGGCTTGCAGTCCTGACAGGCAGCGCTATAGAGCTGCAGTGATGGTGAGGTGGCCGAGTGGTCGAAGGCGCACGCCTGGAACGCGTGTAGGCTGGCAACAGTCTCCAGGGTTCGAATCCCTGTCTCACCGCCACTGAGACCGTCCAGAGGTCATTGATAGTCTCTTGAGGACCAGACCCGGGGCCGGATTCTCTGCGGCCCGGGGCGGCCGCAAACGTGGTCCGGGATACCCGCCGTCCGGCTCCGAGACGGCCCGCAGGGGCAGGCTGAAACCGCGCGGCCTAGACCTCCATATCTTCCAGGCGCCGGCCCCGCGTTTCGCGTACCATGCGCAGGACGAACCAGACGGAGATCGCGGCAGAAATCGCATAAAGTCCGTACGCGCTGGTCAGACCCGTGGTCACCAGCAGGATCGGGAACGTCATGGTGATCGCGAAATTAGCGATCCACTGTGCGAACCCGCTCACAGCGAGCCCCGAGCCGCGCAGCTGGTTGGGGAACATCTCCCCGAGCAGCACCCACATCACGGGGCCCCAGCTCAGATTGAAGAGCGCCACATAGGCAATTGCAGACATCAGGGCGAGGGTCCCCAGCATCGGGGACAGCGTCAGCCCGGTCGGTGTCACCGTGGCCTGAGAAAAGGCCAGCGCCATGATGGCAAGGGTGAGCGCCATGCCAACAGACCCGATGATCAGGAGCGGCTTGCGCCCAATCCTGTCGATCAGGGCGATGGCGAGCAGACAGGCCAGAATGCTGACAGAGCCCATGATCACATTGGTCAGAAGACCATCTTCCTCCGTGAATCCGACAAATTCCCACAGGACAGATCCATAATAAAAGATGACGTTGATCCCGACGAGCTGCTGGAAGACGGCAAGACCGATCCCCACCCAGACAATGCCATGAACCCGGCCTGCCTCACTCAGCAGATCGGACAGGCGGGGACTGCGGGTGGAGGTCAGGGATGCGGCGATGTCGCGGACGGACTCGGCCCCCGCGGCGTCCCCATACAGGCGCCGAAGCACACGGCCCGCACGATCAGACTTCCCGGCCGCAACCAGAAAGCGCGGGCTTTCAGGGACACAGAACAGAGCGCCAAAAAAGATCGTGGCCGGGATGATTTCAGCCCAGAACATCCAGCGCCAGGCCGCAAAACCGCCCCAGAACAGGTCGGTCGACTCTCCCGCAGCACCCGCAATGACATAATTGCTCATGAACGCGGCGGTCAGTCCGGAAATAATGGCGACCTGCTGGATGGAGGACAGGCGGCCGCGCAGATGGGAGGGGGCGATCTCACTGATATAGGCTGGCGCCATAACACTGGCCGCGCCAACGGCCAGACCCCCGAGGATCCGATAGGCAATGAACTCCCCGGTCGCGCCGGCGATGCCGGACCCCCACGCACTGATCAGGAAGAAAAGCGCAGAAACCACCAGCACGGTCCGGCGCCCGAAAATATCGGCCAGCCGCCCGGCCAGAAACGCCCCGATGGCGCAGCCAAGCAACATGGACGCCACGCTGAACCCCGTGCCGATGGAATCCGATCCAAAGGCGGATTGCAGCCCCTTAACCGTGCCATTGATCACGCCGCTGTCATAACCGAACAGAAAGCCGCCCAGAGCGGCCACAAAGGTGATGAGAACAGCAAAGCCAAGGCTGCCCCCAGTCTGATCTGGTGTCTCTGTCATTTGGCCCCCCCGGCCCCTCTCTCTTCGACGGTCAGAACAGTTGTTCTGAGCTCTGTGGAGCTGTTACCCACCATGATCTCGAATTCGCCCGGCTCGACAACCCGTTCCATCTCCCGGTTATAAAACCGCAGCGCCGCGCTCGTAATCGGGAACTCAACCTCCGCAGTCTCCCCCGGTGCGAGGGAGACCCGCTGAAACCCTTTGAGTTCCTTGACGGGACGGGTCACAGAGCTGACCCGGTCACGAACATACATCTGGACGACCTCGTCACCGGCCACAGGTCCGGTATTCGTCACCGTCACCCGCACCGTGGTCTGCCCGTCCGGGAGAATGGCCGGGTCCGTCAGTCGCGGCTCGGAGATGTCAAACGTGGTGTAGCTCAGACCGTATCCAAACGGATAGAGCGGGTCGGCACTGGCAAAGGCATAGCCCCGCTTCGCGGTGGGCTTATGATAGTAGAAAGCCGGTATCTGTCCCACACTGCGGGGCACGGTGACGGGCATCTTGCCGCTCGGCGACACGCGGCCAACCAGCAAGTCCGCCACCGCCGTGCCGGTTTCCTGCCCGAGAAGCCAGCCATACAGAATGGCGGAGAAATGATCCTCAACGTCCACAAGTGACAATGGCCGCCCCGTAATAATCACGCCGACCATCGGGATCTCCAGTTCGGACAGCGCCTCAACCAGGTCCGTCTGCTGCCCGATCAGGGTGATGTCATCGCGGTCCCCCATATGCGTCTCTGACCAGGCCTCACGCGATGTCGACTCATCGCCGCCAATCGCCAGGATGATCAGGTCTGCCCCCTGCGCCGCCGAGACGGCCTCCCCGATCAGGCGCCGGTTGGCATCCTCATCTGCCAGCTCGACATCATCATCCCACCAGGACCGGTTGGAGGTGAGCTCAACGCCTCTGGCATGCACGATCTCAATATCGGATCCGAATTCAGCCCGCAGGCCATCCAGAATGCTGATGGTCTGGCGCGGCTCGTCTGAATATCCCCCCAGAACCGTGACATCTGAATTCGGACCGATCACGGCCACGCGTCTCAGGGCGGAGCTGTTAAGGGGCAGGGTGGAGTCGAGATTCTTGACCAGAACTGGCGCCTTCCTGGCCGCCTCGAGGGCCACCTCGCGGGCCTGAGCATTCCCGGTAAGCCGGTCGGCTTCCTCAGGATCGGCGAAGGGGTCCTGCATCACGCCGCTGCGCCGCTTCAGGCGCAGAACACGTTCAACCGCCTGGTCAACCAGGGCCATATCCAGCGCCCCGGACTCCAGTCGCTCTTTCATGGCGTAAAAGGCGACCCCATCAGGCAGTTCGACATCGACGCCCGAGGCCAGCGCGAGGGCACCGGCCTCCGGCAGGGAGCCAACGACCCTGTGCCGACGTTCCAGCTCGCTGATCGCAAAATAATCCGCCACCACGACACCCTCAAAACCCCACTCACCCCGCAAAACATCATTCAGCAGCCAGGGATTCGCATGCGAGGGCACACCGTCGATCTCATTATAGCTGGCCATGACACTGGCCGCCCCGGCCTCTTTCACCGCGGCCTCAAAGGGTGGGAAGAAAACCTCCCGCAGGACCCGCTCGGGAAGCTGAGCCGGGCCAATATTCATGCCGGCTTCCGGCTGGCCGTGGCCCGTCATGTGTTTCAGCGTCGTAACCACCTTATCATCGGCGATGATGTCCCCGTCTCCCTGAAATCCACGGACCGCGGCAAGGGCCATCTGGGTGACAAGATAGGGATCTTCGCCAAAAGTCTCCTCAATCCGGCCCCAGCGCGGATCAAGGGCCACATCGACAACAGGCGAGAGCACATGGTGCACGCCCCGGACCCGGATTTCCCGCGCGGTGATCGCGTAGATGCGTTCTGCCAGATCGGCGTCGAACGTGCTGGCCAGAGCAATCGACTGGGGAAAGGAGGTGGCATATCGCCCCTGAAACCCGTGCAGGCCTTCCTCGTGGAACAGGGTGGGTATGCCGAGCCGCGTGTCTTCAATCATCCATGTCTGGATGGCATTGGTCAGGCGAACAGTGTCCCCGGGGGTCCGTGCCGAGAGCCTGCGGACCACGGTGGAGTCGTTCAGATCCTTCCGTTCGGTAGGCCCCTCCAGGCCAATGGTGTCCTGCGGGCGCGCGATGCAGCCAACGCCGTGCGGGAAATGGGCCGCCATCTTTTCGGCAGAAAAATCACCATTCTCATCGAGGATCTTGGTCTTTTCCATCCAGATACAGGAAATTTGCGCAAGCTTCTCATCCAGCGTCATCTGCGCAATCAGCGCGGAGATCTCGTCGCCCGCAGACAGGTCGGGTTCAGATGGAGCGACCTGACCACAGGCGCCAAGACAGGTTCCGATGAGCGCGGCGGCCGCGGTTCGAAGGGGTTTTGCAGACATGGCTGTTTCCTCAGACAAGGCTTCGGTTCACGAGATTTTCCAGATATTCCTGCCGACCCGATGCATGGTCAGGATTGAGGCCCTGCTCCACCACCTGATCGGCAATGCTGTCGAGCGATGCCGTTTCGGCCATCATCGCCTGACCCAGCGGGTCCTGCCATCCCGCGTAGCGGGCCTCTTTATGGGATTTGAGGGCCCCTTTCTCAATCAGCTCCGCGGCACTGAGCAGGGCACGGGCCAAAGCATCCACGCCGCCAATGTGCCCAAAAAAGAGATCCGACAGGTCAGAGCTCTGACGGCGCACTTTCGCATCGAAATTGAAGCCGCCCGTGTCCAGCCCGCCCGCAGGCAGCAATTCAATCAGGGCCAGCGTCATGTCCCGGATATCCAGATTGAACTGGTCGGTGTCCCAGCCATTCTGGCTGTTTCCGCAATTGATATCGATGGAGCCCATCATCCCGAGGGACACAGCCATAGCAATCTCATGAGCAAAACTGTGCCCCGAGAGTGTAGAGTGATTGGGCTCGATATTGACGTGGACCTCCCCCAGAAGCCCGAAGCGGCTGAGGAACCCGTAAATCGTGGCCGTATCGAAATCATACATGTGATAGACTGGCTCATGCGGTTTTGGCTCGATCATGATCTTGCCCTTGAAGCCGATCTTGTGCTTGTGCTCGACCACCAGAGACAGGAAGCGCCCATACTGCTCCAGCTCCCGGTCAAGACGGGTGTTGAGAAGGGTGTCATAGCCCTCTCGACCACCCCAGAGGACATAGTTCTGACCGCCAAGCGCATGCGTCGCGTTGAGGCAATCCCGGATCTGGTGCACGGCGCAGGCGACGATGTCCGGATCCGGATTGGTCAGCGCACCCGCGGCATAGCGCCGATGGTTTGTGAGGTTCGCCGTGCCCCACAGGAGCCGTTTCCCGGTTCTGTCCTGATGCGCCGCCAAAGCCTCCGTGGCGCGCCTGAGATTGTCCGACAGAGCTGCGGGCGTGGGTGATGGCTCCACAACGTCGACGTCATGAAAGCAGTAAAACGGCAGGTCCAGCTTGGTCAGAAACTCGAAAGCCGCTGCCATTTTCCGGTCCGCCGCATCCCTCGGGGATGCCCCCTGATGCCATGGCCGCTCGAAGGCCGGCGCGCCGAACATGTCGACGCCATCCCAACAATAGGTGTGCCAGTAACAGACCGCCATGCGCAGGTGATCTTCCATCCGCTTGCCCAGAACCACCCGGTCCTTGTCATAATACTGGTAAGCGAGGGGATTGTCCGATTGCGGGCCCTCAAAACAGATGGGTCCGATCTCGGGGAAGAATGGCGCATGGGCACCACCTTGAGCGTCGACAGTCATGTGGAAGTCCCTTCAAAGGTAAATCTGAGCTTGTCATAGAGGGTACGGAAGCGCAGGCGTCGTTCGCCGAGAAGCTCTGTGAGGTCGGCCTCAGGCTCAACGACCGCGCGGCAGTCCGGCGCCGTGAAGGCCTCGGCAAGATCTGCATCGCCGGTGCCAAATCGCGCCAGACGCGCGGCCCCGAGCGCCGGTCCCACGGCCCCATCCTCTCTGTAAAGGAGGGGCCTGCGCAATGTGGCGGACAGAAGCCGCCCCCAATGGGCCGACATCGCGCCCCCACCAATCACCGACAGTGCATCGACCGCCACACCTGTCTCGAGCAGGGCCTCGAACCCGTCCATCAGGCCGAAGGCCACCCCCTCGAGGACGGCATTGGCGAGATCTCCGGGACCCGTTTCATGGGTCAGACCGACAAAGACCCCGCGGGCATCCGCATTGTTGTGCGGTGTCCGTTCACCAGAGAGATAGGGCAGAAAAATCAGCTCCGCCCGTGGATTGTAGGCCTGTTCCGCAAGCTGCAAAAGGTCGCCCACGCTAGACGTCCGGGTGACCCGACAGGCCCATGTCAGGCAACTCGCCGCGCTCAGCATCACCGACATCAGATGCCAGCGGTCCGGCAGGGCATGGCAGAAGGCA
>CAJXMY010000006.1 GCA_913056435.1 uncultured Hyphomonadaceae bacterium
ATATGTCCTCGTTCGGGGGCGGGAGAGCCAGCTTGCAGCCTTTGTCGACAGACCGCCCTGACCTGCCTCAGCGGCAGAACTTGATCATGACATGGAAACGGCACATCTCTTTATTTTCCGCGACTTGAAGGAACGCCTCACATGAGTTTGGTAAGCGATCATATTCTTGTTGATTCGGGGGCTAACGACCCTGTCTTCCCTGCTGTTTATCCAATGCTGGAAACCGATTTCGAGCTTTGGAATCCAAATTCATGGACCCGGGGCCACCCCTATGAGCTTTATCGGGACATGCGGGAGCGTGCGCCCGTCATGTGGTCCAGAATGCGCCAACCCGGGTCCGGATTCTGGTCAGTGGCGCGCTATGAGGACATCAAGGCGGTCGAACTGCAGCCCGAGACCTTCTCCTCTGAGCGGGGCGGGATCAATCTCGCCGTGGCGGATCGTAAGCACTGGCGGCCCGAGGTCCTTGTGCGGGCCTCCATGGACAATCTGATCAGCCTCGATGAACCCCGGCATATGCAGATGCGCATTCAGCAGAAAGATTTCTTTATCCCCGCCTATGTGGCGAGGCTGCGCGAGAAGGTCAGCCAGAAAGTCGAGTCCCTGCTGGATGATCTGGAGGCGAAAGGTCCGGTGGTTGATTTTGTGAAAGTGTTCTCGAATGAGCTGCCGCTTTACACGCTCTGCGAGATGCTTGGTGTCGACGAGCAGGACCGTCACAAGGTGGTGCACTGGATGCACTATCTGGAAATGGCGAGCCAGTTTTTGACCCACCCCCTGCGGACCTTCCTCAGCGAACCGCTGTTCCCATTTCGCTTCGGTCCTATGGTGGAAGAGATGTTCGACTATGGCAAACAGGTCATGGCGGACCGCCGGGCCGAGCCGCGTGAGGACCTGTTAAGCGCCATCGCGCACTCGGAACTGAATGGAGAAAAACTGCCGCAGGAATTCCTCGACGGATCCTGGTTGCTGATCATTTTTGCCGGCAATGATACAACGCGTAACTCCCTGTCAGGGACGATAAAGCTGATGACGGAGTTTCCCGATCAGAGAGCCATGGTGCTGGATGATCCGTCCCTTGTGCCCCGCATGTCAGAAGAGGCTCTCCGGATGACCTCCCCGGTGAAGCATATGCGCCGGACGGCCCTGCAGGACACGGAACTGAACGGCCAGAGAATTGCAAAGGATGAAAAGGTGGTGATGTGGTATGGCGCAGGCAATCGGGATCCGGACGTCTTTGCAAACCCGGACGTTTTCGACCTGACGCGTGACAATGTCAGCAAACATATCGCCTTTGGGCATGGGGTTCACAAATGTCTCGGTGCCCGCGTGGCCCAGATGCAGCTGCGCGTGGCCTATGAGCAGATATTCGAGCGGTTCCCAAATATTGAATTCACAGGCGACATGAAAATCGCGCCGAACGCTCTGGTCCATGCCATTTCCCGGCTCAAGGTGAATTTGTATGGTCGGGGCAATAGCCGTCCCAGCCGAATTCAGGTGCGGAAACCCAGCGCGGCTTGAAACGGTCGCCCTGCCGCCCTTTAGAGACGGCAGGACTAAAGATAGTTGACTGCGCCCGAGGAGGGTGCGTGGTGCGGTTTAGAACGCTTTCTGCCATCCAAGGGTCAGGGTCATATCCGTTTCCATCTGCGGCCCATTGAGGTCGCGGTGGAGTGGAAGGCCAAGTTCAACCGCGAGACGATGGCCCGACAACGTCCCCGCCTGACCGGCCAGATTGAGTCCAATCAAGGCTTCGACTGTCTGGCCCCCATGATTGTCAGGGTTGGCCGTCTGGACCGGCGCCATGATATTGGGGTCCTGCCCATCAATCTGGCCCGCCGCTCGGGCCTTGAGCCGGCCTGACCAAGAGATCCAGGGCGTGGGTTCGAAGGCGACCCACCCTGTCAGTTCCACGACGTCGCCGAGCGTGTAGCTCTGATCATTCTCCCCCAGCCGAACGATGGCTGAGGCCTGGCCGCCATAAGTCCAGCGTCCCTGACGCCAGAACCCGGTTAGCGAGGGCTTCAGATCAAAAGTTCCGGAGCCGAGCTGCATAGGATAGGGGAGACGAAGTGTCGGGGTCATGCCCATCGGGGTCAGGACTTGGTCTGTTGCTGTGATGCTGCCTGTTGGCAGGGACAGAGACAATCCGAAATTGACCTGACTGTGAGGCCTTTGCCAATTATCAAGACCGATGATCGCGCCGAGCGTGGTATCCCCAATGCCGGTGACGTCTGTTTGAAACGTGCCGAGTTGGGTCGTGCCAGCTGGTCCCTGGTAAGTGATGTGATCCATTTTCTTCTCGAGATACATGCCCATCGCCAGCAGGGTGACGCGATCGCTCAGGCCGTACATGGCGCCGACCATGTGCATCTGCATGGGCATTTCTCTGGGCACCACACGAAGTGTCGGCGGCATTCCGGGATTGCCTGAGAAGATGTTCGGAACTGTGGTCGCGATGTGGTCGGCTGACAGTGTGTCGGTACCATCGCGATTGCCGGCCATGTCCATATGCATCAGCCGATAGGAGGCCATCCATTCGCCTTTCCTGTGGCGGTGGTCGGCCATAACCCCTATGGGTGCGTGATCGCTGGCATAGGTCACCTTGCCGCCATCCCCTTCATGAGCTGTTGCAGGGATGCAAGGAAGAAGCAGGGCGGTCAAAGCGGCCAGGGTGAACCGTTTAGGCGCACGTATGCTGGTCCTCTGCTTGGGACCCATCTGAGAATTTGTCATTTTTACATAAACCTTCATTGCTGCCTCAGCCGTTGCGCTGAGGCAGTGTGAACAAAAAAACGTGTGAGGTGTGTTCAGGCGAAGGCAGGGGGACCGCGTGGGGGCAGCGGGGCAAAGAACCAACGGCGCGTCGGCGGACCTCTTACCGGCGGCACGGCGCGATCAGGGGCTGGTTGCAAGGTCGGCTGTGGAAGGTCGGGGATCAAGCTCGCCGGGCCAAACACACTGGCGAAGGCAATTGGGCAAGGGGTCTCGGCATAGGTATGGTCGCCGTGTTCGGCCGGGAGCTCTGTTTGGTCCACAGGCTGATGCTCAGTTTGATGGTGCCCGCCTTCATGGTGGGCATGCATGTCGGCCAAGGGGGCGGTTTCACCCGTCATTGCTGCCCGAACACTGATTGTCCCTGTACAAAGCTGCAAGCTGGGACGGCCCGTCTCCGGATCTGCCGCCACCATCCAGCCAGCGGGGATCAATGCCCGGACAATGAGGGCGAGGAAGGCCAGCCGCATTAGGAAGTGTATCGGAACCGAACTGGGAGCCCGCATCTGCACAGAGCTGATAGAGTTCGCTGCCTGACGCAACTCCTTTTTGGCGTCTGGTTCAGGCAACAGCGCCCGTCCTCGTCTTGTGATCTCGGGTCGATCCGGGGGCTTTTGTCACCTGGCTCTTTTCGTTGCCACAGATCCGAATTCGACTTGTTGCCTTAATCAGAACGTGTTCTAAGTTTCTGCATTCAGAAAGTCAGAGGTCCTCATGTCATCGTCCGTACTGTCCGTGGTTCGCAAGTCCATCTTGCCCCGTCAGGGAGACAATTGGGCCTCCATCGCCAAGCGAGAGCTGGCTGAGTTGCCGGAGGCCGATGCGGTGTCGCAATTGCAGAGCTGGAACTTGCATGTCTTCATGCGGGCGCCGGCGGACAAGGGCAGTGCCCGGGCGGGCAATCCGATCCTGCCCAGCGATGTGATCTTTGTCGAACCCCCTCGTCCAGCCGAATGAGTGCCGCGGTCATTCAGCGGGTTCGGGTCGCCGCGGGTCATGACGGGATCGCGGAGCTGATTGTCACCCTGAAATTCGAAAATGGTGGCGAGTCGCTTGTGACCCTCGATGAGTTCGCGACCCGCCGCCTTCTGGAATGCTGCGGCACGCAGGACCCTGAGGGGCTTTCCGGAACAAGCTGGGAGCTGGTTCGTGATGCGCTGGCGGCCTCTGCCTCCCGTTACCTGGCCGATGGGGCACCACCAGAACAAGGACATAAACCATGTACGACCTGATAGTACGGAATGGCACCATCGTGGATGGGTCGGGGATGCCGGCTTACCGTGCCGATCTTGCGATTGCGGGGGACCGGATCGTGAAGATTGGTCGGGTCGAAGAGGCCGGTGCCACTGAAATTGACGCCGAAGACAAAATCGTGGCGCCCGGCTTCATCGACCCGCATACGCATTTCGATGCTCAGCTGCTTTGGGATGGCTACGCGAAGCCTGCCTTATCGCATGGGGTGACCACCATTGTGCCCGGAAACTGTTCCCTCTCGCTGGCGCCGCTCAAGGCCAAACATCGGATGAAGTTGGTGGGTATGTTCAACCAGATCGAGGAAATGCCTCTCAAGGCCTTCGAGGAGGGCGTGGTCTGGGACTGGGAGACATTCGCGGAATACATCCAACGAATTCGCAAGGGATTGGCCATCAATGTGGCGCCTCTTGTCGGGCACAGCGTCTTGCGGCTTTGGGTGATGGGCGATGATGCCATGGAACGGACTGCAACGGATGCCGAAGTTACTGAGATGCAAGCCGTTCTGAGGGAATGTCTGGAGGCCGGCGCCGTGGGCCTGTCGACCAGCTACGTGGACATGGATGAACGGCTTCAGCCGGTGCCGAGCCGCTTTGCCGATGCCGCCGAGGTCGACCGTCTTGCCAGCGTTCTTGGCGAATATGGACGGATGCTGCAGATCGTTCCGGAATTTTACGATGCGGACCTCACCATCGCCCGGCTCGATCAGCTGGCTGAGCTGTCTCTGAAATACGCCATCCCCACCACCTTTTCCCCCCTTTTCGTGAATGCAGATAATATCGGGGCGGTTGATCGGGTGATGGCGCGTGTAGATGAACAGTTTCTGCGCGGCGCGCGCGTCTGGCCGCAAGTGCAGACCCGTCCGATCGATATTTCCTTCTGCTTTTCCGTGCCCAGCCTGTTGTTCATCCGTTTTCCGGGCTGGTACCGCATCATGAGGTTCGGGACCCATGAGGAGATTGTGGCGACCTTCTCAGACCCCAATCAGCGCGAGACCCTGATCAGGGAGGCAAAACTCTATGAGGGCCTGTGGCCTCGGCTGATCTTACGTCAGGTGACGTCGCAGGCCAATCAGCCACTGGTGGGTAAGACACTGGCCGAGATTGCGGCGCTGCGGGGGACCACGCCGGTTGAGGCGATGATCGATCTGTCTCTGGAAGAAGACCTCGAGGCTCATTTCCTGGCTGGCGATATGGGGCACAATGACGATGACAAGGTCGGCAGCCTGTTGCGGCACCCCCGGGTGCATATTGGGGCAAGCGACGGGGGCGCCCATATTCTGTCTTTCTCTACCTATGGCGATACCGGTTATCTGTTCGCGCATTTTGTCCGGGATCTGCAGTCCATGCCAATGGAAGAGGCGGTCAAGAAAATCACGGCGGATACCGCCGCCATCTGGGGCATTCCCGAGCGTGGGCGGCTGGAAATCGGCCATGTGGCGGACATTACGGTCTTTGACCCCGTCCAGATTGATCGTGGTGTGGAGAAATTTGTTCAGGATGTTCCCGGCGATGGTCACCGCTATGTTCGTGATCCGCTTGGGATCGAGACGGTGATTGTGAGCGGTGCGGTCGCCTGGTCGCATGAGCATGGATATGGCGATGCCCGCGGACAGATCCTGCCCGGCGAATGTGTTCAGCCAGCTGACCGGATTGCCGCGGAATGAGCTGGCCGGGCATCACGCAAAGGCGCGTTGCGACCAATGGGATTCAGCTCAACATTGCTGAGGCGGGAGAAGGGCCTCTGGTCCTGTTGCTGCATGGCTTTCCTGAATCCTGGTATTCTTGGCGGCACCAGTTTGCCGCCTTGCAGCAGGCGGGCTACCACGTGGTGGCTCCGGATATGCGTGGCTATGGCAAGAGCGATAAGCCGCACGAGATCGAGGCCTATAATCAGGTCGAAATCGTCAATGATGTCATCGGGCTGATTCCGGCTTTGGGCCACACACAGGCTGTTGTGATCGGACATGACTGGGGCGCACCGACGGCCTGGGCCTGTGCCCTGCATCATCCCGACCGGGTTCGTGCGGTCGGGGCGCTGTCGGTTCCTTTTATTCCCAGATCGCCGGTTCAGCCCATGCCGGCCCTGAGAGAGATGTTCAAAGGGCAGTTCTTCTACCAGCTCTATTTCTTTGACCCGGGGGTGGCGGAAGCGGAGTTCGAAGCCGACATACGGGGTGCCCTGAAGAAGTTCATGGTCCTTGCGGGCGGGGAGACAGACCTGACAAGCCTTCCGGTGAAGGGACCCGATGACGATATGTTTTCCGGTTTGCCAGATCCGCAGACGCTGCCTGGCTGGCTCAGCGAAGCCGATCTGGATTTCTATGCCGCTGAATTTACCGCCTCGGGCATGCGCGGTCCTCTCAATTATTATCGTAACCATGACCTGACCTGGGAGCTGACCAAAGGCGCGCCGGACCATATTGATCAGCCAGCTTTCTTTGCCGCGGGAAGCAATGATGGCGTGATCCTTATGGCTGCAGAGGCCTATCAGAGCATGCCCACACATGTCCGGGACCTCCGCCTGAATGAGCTCATCCCAGGCATTGGCCACTGGACCCAGCAGGAGGCGCCGGATGCCGTCAACGCCCTGATGGTCAAATTTCTTCGGGGCTTGGACGGATGAGCGACCATGTTGTGGTCATCGGTGCCGGCATCGGTGGCCTCTGCACAGCCCTTTCGCTAGCGCCAACGGGACGCCGGATCACGCTGCTGGACCGGGACCTTGCCCCGCCCAGTGATGATCCGGATGTGACCTTTCTTGACTGGCACCGGCGGGGGGCAGGTCATGTTCGCCAGAGCCACGCTTTTCTGGCCCGGTTGCGGGGCATCATTCGGCATCGACACCCGCTGCTCCTTCAGGCTCTGAAGGAGCAAGGCGTTCGGGAACTGACTTTTGATATGATGCTGACCGAGGCCCAGCGCGCGCAATATGAGGCGGTACCCGAGGACGGTGATCTGACGATTGTGACCAGTCGGCGGACCACGCTCGAACTGATCATGCGGCGTTATGTTGAAACCCTTGAGAACGTCACCCTTCGACCGGGCTTTCTGGTCCGCGAGCTCTTGATTGAGCCCGGATTGGACGGTGTCCCCGAGGTCCAAGGTGTCGCGGGTGAGGAGCAAGGGGAAATGGTGGCACTCCGTGCTGACCTTGTGGTGGACGGCAGTGGGAAATCCGGTTTCACCCTGACACAGCTCAAGGCAGCAGGCGCAAAGATTGAGGAGGAGAGTGAAACCGCCGGCATTCTCTACTTTACCAGACATTATCGTCTCCTGCCGGGGCAGGAAGAACCGTCTCGTTCAGAGAATCCACCGGCGAGCGGTGATCTGGGATACCTCAAATTTGGGGTGTTTCCCGGTGATAATGGATGTTTTTCGATCACCATCGCGGTGCCGGAGATCGAGTGCGAGCTTCGGAAGGCGATCGTGAACCCGGATGTCTTTCACGCCATCACGCTGCAGTTGCCGGGTTTGAAGCCATGGACCAATGCGCAGCGCTCTCAGCCGACGGGCAAAGTCTACGGCATGGGAAATCTGGTCAGCCGTTGGCGGCACCTTCTGCACAAGGGACGTCCTGTCGTTCGTCGCTATTTCCCACTGGGTGATACGCTTGTTCGGACCAATCCGCTTTATGGCCGGGGCTGCTCGTTCGCTGCGGTCAGCGCGGAGATGCTGCGCGAAACGCTGGACCACACACAGGATACTGACCAGCAGCAGCGGATCTACTACAAGCATTTGTGGCGGGAGCTGAGGCCCTATTATGACAATCAGAGAGCGCAGGACCGCACGGCGATCAAGCGCGCGCGCCGCGCTCTGACACCAGGACGTCGCAAGAGCCGACGGGCGAAAATTATGCAGAGCTTTTTTGAGGACGGGGTTCAGGTTGCCTTGCGCTCAGACATCGACCTTCTGCGCCAGGCCATGAGGGGTTTCCACATGCTTGAGCATCCAAACAAGTGGCTGGGCAAACCAGCCAACTTTGCCCGAGTCCTTTACTACTGGGGGCGCGGAAAGAAACGGAATGCGGCGGCCTATCCTCCCCGGGCTGGCCCCAAGCGGGGAGAAATGATGCAGGCGATCGCGATCGATGCACAGGCCGATATCCGGCGCCTCGCGACAGCCGAGAAGCTGGCGGCGTGAGTTTAAAAGACTCTGGTCGACGTGAGCGCGGAAAGGCGGAACGCCGGTCGCGCATTCTCCGTGCGGCCCGGGACCTGATCCGTGAGACCGGGGATACCGATCTGTCGATGCGCGCGCTCGCGCAACGTGCGGATGTGAGCCTCTCCACGCCATACAATCTGTACGGGTCGAAGCGTGCCGTGGTCCTGGCCGTCCTCGAAGACGAGCGAGATTTTGCAGATCGGTTCGCCCGGCTGCAAGCCACCCATGCGATTGGCCGGATCTTCGCCACACACGAACTGTCCTTTGGGTATTACACCCGTGACCCTGACTTCTATCGGACACTTTGGCGGGCCTTGTTGAACACCAGCGGGGAGGCCGAAATTGGCCTGGCCACGCCGCAAAGACTGGCCCAGACGAGGGCGATCTGGCAGGGCCTGATCCGTGATGCTCTGAAAGAGGGGTATTTGCGGTCAGACCTGTCGCCGGACCTGGTTCTGCAGGGGCTGGCGCATGTGACCGGGGGGGCGCTCCTGTCCTGGGCGATGCGGAGTATGAAAACTGCAACGCTCACCGCCACAGTGGGTTTGGGCTATGGTTTCATTCTTCGGGGGGCTGCCACGCCGAAGGGCGCGCACCTGCTCGATGGCCGTCTAACCGCTTATCAGGCGATGCTTGACCGGGCCAGTCCTGCCGGGCGGGAACGGGCGCCCGAGACACTTTAGTTTGGTATGCGGGCCCTCCTCCTGCCTCATGCGATACATTGCTGAGCATACAGTGGGGGTGTTCGCCTCGTTCAGGGGCCAGCTATAAACCGCCTGCTGAAACGAGGTCACGAAATCATTCGACAATCTTTCGCGTCTGCCACGCCGGCCAAATGACATATAGAACCATGCCCAAATTGGCAAAGCTGCTGAGCCCTTGGATGAATGAGATCATGGTTTTGGTTCCCCTTCGCCCCTCCGTCCGGTTTTATTGCCGGGCGAAATCAGGATGATCCAAATCGGATTGACCAGCCGAGATCTGACGGAGCGCGATTGAGAATCATGATGAGGGCGGGACAGTTGGGTCCCATGGCATGCCAGCACGGCCCCGGAGGTCGGCGCGCGGTTGATGCAAGCTGCCGGTTCTTCACCGGGGCTCGTGCTGTGCTCGGTGATGCCCCCTGGCGCCCCCAAGCTGATCCCTGTTTCGCATGACGCGCTGCTTGCTTCAAAACCTTTCTCTGAATCGGCGAATCCCGTGCCTTTGACAGGTTGGACGCAGACGTCTTCAGGAAAAGAGCAGGCGGCGCCGGAAGTCACTTGAGGGGGTGTGGGAGAATGAAAGCAAGTGTTTGTCGCGTCCGCCTGCAGTCTGACACCTTCAAGTTCCATGCCAGAGGCATCTGGTCGGGTCGCAAAGGTCGAGATTCGGGCCCCACCGCGCCGCGCCCGGAGCGTAACTTGGGGGACGTGACGCTGAAGCGCTAAGATTTTCTCCTACGCCCGGGCCCTGGGGGTCAGGATTGAGTTGCGGGTGGCACGAAGGTGCCTAAGAGGCCGTTTTTAATTGCAAGTAGGTCACGTCGGCGAATGAACAGCATAATCGCCGATGTCAGCCAAATGAAACACGCCATGAAGAACAGGCCACCACCATCGTCATTTGGATCAATTCCTAATGGGGTCAGTGTATGAAAACTGACGGCGCCGCTCATAACAGCGAAAGCAATCAGGAAACCAAGAGTTTGCAAGCGGCGGAAACGGGCGAGTATCCCAATGACCAAAAGGGTTGATGCGATCAGTTCAGCACTCCCAATCACATACTGGCTGAAGAGCCCGGTTTGGGCGAACAGGCCGTCGGCGCCCAAAGTCCCGGCCCAGCCATCGAGCTTGGAGAAGATGACTTGTGTTTCCGGCGCATTGGTGAATTTGAAACGCAGGCTATCAAGAAAAACTAAGCTCGATATGATCGCGACAGCATGCGGCGCATATTTGGAAACTGGACTATACTTCCCAGACTGTTTGCCTATTTTATCCATCCTTCGCTTCCCTTCCCTTTTAAACGCCGCTTGCCGGTCTCTTCCTGTGCATATTTAACCCGCGGAGCCTGTCGTGCTTTGCTCAAGAAGACCAGCCTCGAAATCCGGTCGGAATCTTTGATCGACCGCGACACGGTTTCGCCTGTTTTGGATACGTTTTCAGGGTGCCTCCCAAGGTCCTCCAGAGTTGACCATGGCGCCGATGGCCATACAGTCAGTGTGAGAACAGGGGGATGGGCATGATGAGGACAGTTAGTAAGGCCGCGATACTGGCCGGAATTTGGGTCGCGGCCAGCCTGCAAGCTCAGGCGGACCGAACCATAGAAATCGTGCAGGAGCTGCCGGATCTGAGTCATGTAGACCTTGGGGCCGAGGGACAGTCACATGGCGATCTGCTGGCCTTTGAGGCGCCATTCCGGACAGAAGATGGCGAGACCGGAATCATGTCGGGCATGCTGGTTACAGTAGACCTTGAAACACGCCGTAATGTCGCAACCGGAGACGCAAACGGAGTCTTTCATGATCGGTTCGCCCATATCGTCGTCGATTTCGGTGGAGCGGGCTCATTGGTCGTGGCTGGCCTGTCCCATTATGGTGCCCAGGCCACGGAAATGACTTCGGATGTGCCAAGATTGCGGGCGGTGATTGGCGGCACGGGACGCTTTATCGGTGCGCGGGGACAGATGTCGACTCTGCGCAAGGATACCGGACACTACCTTCATACCATCACGCTGGTGGATTAGGGCTTCGCCCGGTCCGAACCCCGGGAGGGATGCATGAAGCGAGGCTTGGGACTCGGTCTGGCGATTCTGGTACTGGGCGGTCTCGTCTGCGGGCTGTACCTATGGCCACGTTTTGAACGGGCAACAATGGTGGCGTCCCTGTTTACCGGGGCTGAGCAGTATAAGAATTTCCCCCGCATGCACACGCTGTTCCCCGTCACCGCCATGCCGCCGGCTCAGGACGCGGTGGCCTTTCCCCGTGGCTCGGACATCAGTCTGCCAGACACTTTCCTTCATGAGGGGCAGGCCCGGTCGGTTGCAGACTTCTTAAAGGAAACCGATACAGCCGCCCTGCTCATCCTCAAGGATGGGTCGGTGGTGTTTGAGGATTATTGGTTGACGGGAGGGACGGAGGTCACCTGGCTCTCAATGTCTGTGGCCAAAAGTTTCATCTCGGCCTTGATCGGTATCGCGATAGCGGACGGCGACATTCTGTCCATCGACAGGCCTATAACCCATTATGTGCCGGAGCTTGCTGGATCAGCTTATGACGGCGTGAGGATCCGGGATATTCTGCAAATGTCTTCCGGGGCGCGCTGGAATGAGGATTACAGCGACCCCTCATCCGACATCAATCGCTTTGCCCGCATCTTCGCCCTGGGCGGGTCACTGAACAGCTTTGCCGCGACGCTGGAGCCGGACCGCGCACCGGGGACGTTCAACCGTTACAATTCCACCGACACACAGGTCCTTGGCATGCTGTTGGTGCAGGCAACAGGTCGCCCGATTGCGGACTATATGTCTGAAAAGCTCTGGCAGCCTCTGGGTGCAGAGTCGACGGCCTATTGGTTGCTCGATTCAGACGGGATGGAGATGGCCTTTGGCGGGCTGAATGCGACCGCGCGTGATTATGCGCGCCTCGGCGAGCTGTACCGGCTGGGCGGCAAGTTCAACGGACGCCAGATTGTTCCTGAGAACTGGGTCCGGGAGTCTGTTTCGCCAGATGCGCCGCACCTTCAGCCCGGGGCGGACAATCCAGCTTCAGACTATCCGCTTGGCTATGGCTACCAATGGTGGATCCCCGAAGGCGGTCAGGGGGATTTTGCCGCTATCGGTGTTTATAATCAGTTTATCTATGTGCACCCCGGCGCGGGCATGGTCATTGTGAAACTCTCGGCTTTCAGAAATTACGGCCTCGACACCTCGCCGAGCAGCTACCGGGAGCTGGAAACGCTCGATCTCTTCCAGACCCTGGCTGAGGCGCTGCGATAAGTCAGACTATCAGAAATCATTTTTTGCGTTGAGGACCATCAGCGTCCGCGCGATGAACTCCTGCTCCATATCGAGCTGACGGGCGACAAACTCGATGAAATCCCGTTCTTCCCGACGAAGGACCTGATCGGCCAAAACAATGTCGACCATCTGAACAAAAACCGATTTGCAGAGTTGCGGGCCTTCATGTTTCAGTGAGGCACAGGCATTCATGGCGACATCGTTAAATCGGATGGGGTCACTGAGCCAAGCCTCCGCTTTTGTTTGAAGACCTGCAAGGAACCCTTCAGGATTATCGGCCGACCCGCCGCGCAAAGTGGTTGAGCGGCTGACCAGCGACTCGAATTCAGCCTTTTCGCGTTCATCTTGCTGGCCATCAATGGCGACAGCCATGATCAGCAAGCTGTAGATTGCCTCTTCCTTGCTCATGCCGCCCAGTGTGCCTTCAAACAGGGCATCAAAGTCCAATGACATTGTTGTCTCCCGCGTCAGTACTTGTTCTTGGAAGTGATCACCATGACCGCCATACGAACAAAATCGTCCGGGATGGCGAGATGCTCGGAGAGGAGCTGGATCAGCACTTTCTCATTCGGGTGGACACTGGTGTCAGCGAGCATGATGTCCAGAGCCTGCGTAAAGACGGACTTGCTTATTTCCTCACCCTCATGCTTGAGCGAAGCGCAGGCATCTTTTGCGGCGGCATGAAGGGCCTCGGGCGTGCTGGCGGATGCCAGGCGCTCGTCAACCTTGCGGATGACCTGCTCGGCGCCGTCCTTTGCACCAAGCAGGGTCTTGGACCGCTTGAGGATCGCGCTGAGCTGGGCCACCTCGCGGGCATCGGTTTCTCCGTCGATCACCATGGCTATTTTAAGAAGCGCGTAGGCGGCTTCTTCCTTGGTCATTCCACCGCTTACGCCTTCGAACAGGGCATCAAAATCAAGTGACATGAGAGCTCCTCAGAAATTGTTCTTGTATTGCATGATCTCGATCGCCGCCTTGATGAAGGCTTCATCGGTCTGATCGATGCCGAGGCCTTCGGCCAGGGCTTTCAGGAATTCCTTTTCCTCGTGCCGGATCATTTTGTCCGCCCAGATCAGGTCGAGGGCGTGAATGAACAGAGCGCGTTTTTCTTTCTCATTGCTGGCCCGTCGGAACTGGCCCAGTGCCCGGCTGAACAGCTTGGAATAGACCCGGTCACGCCGCTTGGCGTCGCGAGCAGCCTGATACTTCTCCTGAGCGCGTTCAAAAACCGTCCAGTCGTCGGGCGAAAATCTGCGGAAGTTCAGACGGGCTTTCAGGGTCTGAAGACGCTCATCCTCCGCATCGCATTTCGTCCTGTCGGCATATTGAGCACAGAAAAGAAGCATGATGAAAGCCGCCCGGCGGGCCTTGCCGAAACCGAACAGGCGCTTCAGCCTGTCCAGCAGGGATGGCCCCTTTGAAGGCGCGGGGCTGGCCAGCTGGCGCGCCTTGAAAATATCGTCGTAATCTGCCGGATCTGCCGACAGGTTCTGAAACAGCGGCATGCCAATCCCTCCCTGCTGTGCGTCTTTCAAAGCATAAACAGACTGCGTAGGCCAGTGCCCGCAGGAGTGACCGGGTTCAGCCCCGGGTGCACGTCCCGGCCTTCAGGACGCTGTTATCGGCGGACTGGCCAGGCTGGTCTTCCACGAAAGCGAAACCACCAAGGCTTCCCCGGTAGAATTCGAACCGCCCGGTTTCGGAGGAGAAGACGAGTTGCTGGGGCAGGCGACCGAGGCCGTCTTCAAAGCGCAAGCCGCAGATGACCAGTCCGGGCCAGATGTCGGGAAGGGAGTACCCGCATGTCAGCTCATGGACTGAATACGCATCTTGATATTTGACCTGAGGCGCATCTTCGGTGCTGAAATCCCCGTGCAGGGTAAATTGGAACGGGGTCTGAAAGTCGGCGGCGACCCATTTTTCATTCGCCGCATCTTTGTGGATGCCAACGATCAGCTCCGAAGAACACTGAAACACCACCTCCTCGGCGACCGCTGGATGGGCAAGAGCCAGAAAAAGCAGCGCAAGCAGATCGCGTTTCATATGAGGCTCCTTCTCGGCCCGTTCCTTTGGGCGCGCCGAGGACGCGGTCCGGCGATGCCGGGTCCGACCGGCTGCTTAGGATCAATCCTCGGATGCGTCGCTAAAATGAAATTCATGGACCCAGCTGTCATCTGCGAAATGGGTGGTGATCACCTCTCCACGGGCTCCGGCATAGGCCCCTGTCCCACCCAGAATGGCCCTGGCCAGAGACATTGATGGTTTGAAAGTGCTGCCGGTGCTGGGATAGAGGCCAACGCCCTCGATCACGATTTGGTCCAGATCGTCTCCCTGAAAAGAGAAGACCCCGGTTGTCACCCGGGATTCCACGCCGTCTTCAGGCGTGTTCATAGCCGTGGTCATCATGACCCACTCCATCTTGACGGTGGCTCCGTCCTCCGTGGTCCCGTCAAAATGCCAGATCCGCTGGTCGCCGGCGGACTGTCCCTCAACGCCATTGTCAACCACGGTTGGGGCCGGAACGCTGCCATGATAGACTTTCAGCGACTCGGCATGCGCGGCGAGGCTTCCAGCCAGAGCGGCGGCGGCCACCATAGCGGTCAGGTTTAATCTCATCTCATAAGTTCCTTTCAAACGCGTCAGATGATCGATCTGGCAAAAGCTGGTAAAATGTCCTCTTGGGGGGCTCGGCAAGGATGCTTCCACGCCCTTTCATATTCAGTCGCATAAAAGCTAGGCGAGAGGCTGGGCGTTTGTCCAGCCGTTTGACAGAATGGCGGGCTTGTGAGCCCGGCGTTGCGGCCGAGCCGGCGGGCCCTAGTCTAGGCTCGATCCCGGACTGACCAAATTAGTGTCTCATCGCCGAGCGTGTAGTCCAGCTCCATGAAGCGGCGATGCGCGTGAACCGCACCGCGCCAGAGCTCAGCCCAGCAGCCAAGAAGGAGATCGCGGTCTTGGCCCTCAATGCCACGGCAGATCCTGAGGCCAGACTGGACCAGAGCGATGCTGCCATCCGTCTGATCGTCTCGGCGACAGATGTCGCCCATGCCCAGCATCATGGCAGAAAGAAAGGCGGCTACGTCCTCCGGTCCGCCATCGATGGCGCTGACGGCATGGGCCATGGTGGCGTAGTTTTGTAGCCCGGTCAGCCGCGCCGCATGGCGGGCCAGCGCTTCGGTGCGGTCTGCCCCGAGGGTGTCGCGGAGGGTCGAAAGGCCGTTGCGAATATAGTCTATGGCATAGTTGCGGTTGGCCTTGGCCAGGCGTTCCGGGGACCAGTCTGCATCCGGCGGGGTGGGCTGTTGGTCAAGTTCGAAGGCGGGTGGACGCTCATCCGGGGCGAAAACCAGACGCTGGTCCGCACTCAGCTCATGGTCATATTCCTTGAAATATCCACACAGGCCGAACTGGCCGGTGACATCCTCCGAGACGCAGACAAATCCCAAGCGCGGATTGCCAAGGCTGACACCATTTTGAGCATACCAGCCCTTGAGGAATCCACGACTCGCCTCCACCGGTATGCCGCATATGGCCGGGCCAGCATACATCCAGCGAGGATAACGAAACCGGACCCAGGCCTTGGTATCAGACTCTTCCATATATTCCACCCCAACACCCCCCATATTGTTCGACAGCACATGATATTTCGCGCAGGCGATGGCGTGGGGCTGGCCGGTCAGGCCAAGCTTGTCGAAACTGGATAGGAATTTGGCTTCGTGCTGACGGCGGAACAGGCGGAACATCCAGTCAAAAACGGTGTCGGCACCCTCCTTCACTGAAACCAGCAATTGTAGGCCCAGAAAATACTGATGATGAAGCTCGGCCTGTGCAGTGATGGCAGAAAAGGGAGGTGTCATTTGGTGGCACCTGGTTTCATATAGTAGCGGTTCAGACAACCCTCGACCGCCTGGTTGAACTTGTCGAGGGCCCCTTCGAAACGCCCAAATAGCAGCGTTTCATTCGCTGCGGCCGCAAAGCTCGCCTGTATGCTTTCGCCAATATCAAAGTCCTCTTCCAGCGTTGTTTTTGTGATGGCGTGGTTTCGCGCCCAGTGGGCCTCCTGATCGCTTGCCTCTTTTGGCGCGAGGGTCACCAGACGCAGACGGGTCTGATCCACGCCGACGGGGTCCTGCTGGATCCAGGCGATATGATCTTGTTGAACCAAAAGGGAGGTTGTGGGAAAAAGCGTATAAAGGATCTGCGCATGATCTCTTAGGCGCCAGCTCTCGGATGGGCTTTGACTCAGACTCGCAAGACTGGTGCGCGCCAAAACGGACCGCAAATGCGGACCAAATGCCCGATAAGTTGACAGATTATCTTCAAAATGGGGTCCGATGGTACGGCTATGAGCCGCTTTGAAGTGATAGGCTTCAATTCCGCCTTCGACGAGGAGTTTCCAGTTTGCATGGCGCACGGTTTCATCCTGGCCGGCGATCACCATGTTCTCGAGGTTCAGAACGGCGAGCTCGTCGCCCAGATCACCGAAAAATGTATCGAGGTCTAAGGTATCCCGGTCCGTAGCTGTCACCCAGATAAACCCAAAGCGTTCCTCGCAGTTGAGACGTTTCAGGCCCAGCTCTGATTTCTGGATTCCTTCAAAGCCGTCCGCAAAATGCGGCGCTGCAATCAGGTCGCCTGCGCTGGAATAGGTCCAGGCATGATAGGGGCAGGAAAAGCGATGCCGGCATCCCTCCTTTTCATTTACAAGTCGAGTGCCGCGGTGCCGGCAGACATTTAAGAAGGCATGGGCGGTGCCGTCTTTGCCCCGGGTTAACAGGATTGGCAGCCCTGCAAGAGAACGGCTGAGAAAAGCCCCGGCCTCTGCCAGCTCACTGACGTGTGCCAGGGGGCGGGGATGGGATTTCAAAACCGCGGTTTGCTCCCTTTGGAACCGGTCAGGATCGGTGTAGAATACGACGTGGTTCCGGCTGACCGACTTATCCAGAAAAAACGCATTTTTCTTGCGCAGGGAAAGAATTTCCTCGATCAGCTCGAGCTCTGTTTGCCGGTCCATTCTGTGTCTCCAGGGCAGGGGGTACTGAACTTACCATTCGGTAAGTTTCATAACTTACCATATGGTAAGTCGTCAATATGAAAGAGATACACATGGCACAGGACACTCGGGCAAATATCCTCGACACCGCTGAAGCCCTGTTTTCAGAGCGCGGATTTTACGGCGTTAGCCTGGCGGCCATTGCAGACCGGATGCGGCTGACCAAGCAGGCGTTGCTGCATCATTTTGGGAGTAAGGAAAAGCTCTATGGCGAGGTCTTAGAGCGGATCTCTCATCGGTTCCGAACAATCGAGGACGAGATCGATACTCCGGGAGTGGCGCCAGATGAGGTCTTTTGCGCTTATATGATGCGCCTTTACCAGCTCTCTCAGGAACGGCCAGACCAGACCCGGCTTCTGGTTCGTGAGCTGCTGGACAATCGGCGTCGAGCGAATACGGCAGGCACATGGTATCTGACAGCTTTTCTGCAGGGACTGATAGATCGCCTGAAGGTTTTGCCCGATTGGCAGTATGCTAGCGAAGCAGACTGTCTGGCTTTGGTCTATCAGCTCCTCGGGGCCTTGAATTATTATGCCATCTCACAGCCGACCCTGACCGGCATTTTCGGGTCTCCGGCCTATGCCGCGCTGGACACCGCATTTCCGGGCCGGTTTGAACGCCTGGTTGCGGGCGCGCTGACCGCGGGGCCTTGAGCGCCGGGCTGACGGGCCTTCAGTTTCCTTCGAAAAGGCAGTGGCGATCGCCCGCACGCGCGATCTTGTAACCGCGTTCATACACCTGCCGGGTTGCGTCAGACTCTGGCCAGCGGATCGGGTTTGTGTGGTTGTAATGAATGAACTGGACCCGCTGTCTGACGCTCGCTGGCAGGGCCTGTAACAGGTCCATTGTGTCGGACACCCGCGGATGGGGGATAAGTGACATGTCCCGACCGGGCAGTTCGTCATCATCGAAAAAGGTTGCATCGAGAAAGGCCAGATCGAGATCCGGCAGAAGGTCTTCCAGCCTTGTGTCAAAGTCGCGTGCCCAGTCGGTCCAGCTGTCGATATCTGGTAGGTAAAGGGCACGCTTCTGGGGTGTTTCGATCAGGAAGCCGACCGTCTCGGAGTACTCGTCTCTGTGCGGCACACGGTAAGGCGTGACGCTGAATTGCGGCGATGGGCGCATGGGGGTGCGATCTGACAGGGCAACGAGGCGAATATTGCCGAGCCGGACCAGCTGGTCCCACGGGCCATTTGTTTCGAGGAAGCGCTGCAGGCGCGGCATGGCATGAACGGGGATGCCGGCGGTTCCAGCGGCTTCCCGGCCGAGCCACATCAGCCCGGCATAATGACCGATATGTGCGTGGGTCAGGAATATTCCGGACAGGCCCAGATTGGGACGGGGCGTGGGCGACGGGGACGGATCCAGTCGATCAAGCCGGGCGAGCTGGTCACCCAAATGAGGGCTCGCGTCAAACAGGTAACGATGCCCTGTCCCGGTCTCGATTAGCGCCAGTGCACTTCCGGTCAGGCGTTGTTGTGGATCCTGCCAGGCGGGATCTGCGGCGTAGCCGATCTGCGGGGCGCCGGCATCCTGCCCCGCACCGAGCACCACCAGTTCAACGGCACAGGACGGCGGGGCGGCGGTCTCAGCCTGTGCGCTCGGCAGCGCGGTGATGAGAGCGGCGGTGCAAAGCATCAGGCCCACCAGTCCCGCTCTCGGGGTCCAGAATATGGTCATGCGCTTCCTCCCCTTGGTCGGTCTTCTGAGTTCAGACAGCTTTGCGGGGCAAGGTCAAATCGAAAGCAGGCCTGGGGCTTACAGCCGATATCGCAAGGCGACAAAAGCCTGCTCGCTTTTCAGATCTGCTTCGATCTCGCCGACCTCAATCAACAGATCGTCGCGGCCATCCCGGACCACACGGATGTCGCCGATTTCGGTCTGAACTTTGCCATGGTCGACATAACGGAGCCCAGCCACCAGATCGAGGCGCTCCGACAGGGTGATTTCGAGCCCGAGACCTGCGCTCCACGCGAGCTGGGTGGTGCTGCCACCCGGGACATAGGTTGCGGCTGTCGCGCCAAGTTCAGGGAAGAGGTAGCGGCTTTGACCAAGCCGGTTTCGACTGGCACCAAGTCCGATGGACAGGACCGGGGATACGGGGCCTGTGTCGATGTCCAGCAGCGCCAGCGGGGCCAGCTGTCCGGAGAAAAGGGCCGTGGTTCCCGAAAAGTCTGCAGAAACGGGTTCGGTCCCGACAGGCACGTTCAGGAAATTGGCCTGCCCCTTGAATCGGGCCCCATTCCAGTGGATCAGGTCGAGGCCAAAAGTCAGGGCATCCGTCAGCTGGTAATCGATACCGACCTCAATCAGGCGACCAGCTGATATATCGCCATAGGCTCCACGTGGCTTCGCGTCCGGCCCATCGCCGCAGCCGAAATAAGCCGCCGGCGAGATTGCCTCACAGTCCTTGTCGGCAAAGGCGGTATTCTGCGACGTGGCGATGCCCAGCCCGGCGCGCACGCTGACGGGCCCAGGGTCCGCAAAACCGGGCGCGCCACAGCCCAGCCCGATAAGGATTAGCAAAAGCAGTTGGGGACGGCGCAGTTTTATCATGGTCAGATGTCTTTCGGTTGAGCGTGGTCCCTCACCTGGCCACTCTTGTTATTTCATCTCTCCTGATGGCAGGCAAGGCCGGTTGGGGAGACAGCCCCCGGCCGGGCTTTCCTGCGCCGCTGTGGTCCTCTGCTCAGCGGTAAAATCGGTTGCCTCGGTGTGCCAAACCGGGCTGCTCATGGACAGGTTGGCCTGGCCCGCGATAGAGTGGCCAGATGGGAAGCAGGATGAGACGCGGCATACTTTTCGGGATGATGAGCCTTGTCCTGTCGGCGTGTATCCGGGGCGGCGATCCGGCTGAGGCCCCGCCGTCCTCCGCTGTCCCTTTGCCTCCGTCGGCCAATTCGGAACGGCTGCAGGCCACGATTTCGGGGGCCGAGGGCCTCGAGATCCGCATTTCTGATATGGTTATTCCCGCGGGCGCCAGCGTGCCGCGCCATTTTCATCCCGGCGATGAATTCGTCTATGTCATCGAAGGTTCAACACTTTATGTGGAGGACGGGCAGCCTGATCAGCTGTTCGAGGCGGGGCAGGTGCTGATGATTCCGCGAGGGGCTGTGCATGCGCCGGTTGGCGGACCGCAGGGCAGTCGAGTGATTGTCTTTCGGGTTCATCCAACCGGACAGCCTGAACGGATCCTCGTCGACGATCCCTAGACAACTCTATTCCTTCTTCACGGTCGATGGGGGTTTGAGGTTGAAGCCCTCGCGCACATACTCCACCTGGTGGGGGTACGGGATCTCGATGCCCTCCTGGTCGAACATCTGTTTGACGCCTTTTGTCAGGTCAGCCCGAACCTGCACAAATTCCTTTGTGGGGACCCAGGCTCTCAGTCGAAGTGTGATGGCCCAGTCGCCCAAATCATGGACCCCGGCCCAGGTGTCGGTCTTCTGGGTGACCAGGGGATGGTCGTTGGCCAGGCGGATCAGCACGGCCAGCGCATGATCAAGATCGGTGTCATAATGGACGCCATAATAGAGGTCGAGGCGACGGCGGGGATGCCGTGTAAAGTTGATAATCGGACTGCCCCAGACCTGATCGTTGGAATAAAAGACCAGCTTGTTATCGACTTGTTTGATCGTTGTGTTGAAAGGGGAAATTTCCGAGACCTCCCCTTCTTCTTCGCCAATTCGGATCCAATCCCCGATCCGGAAGGGTCGAAAGGCCGCGATCATGAAGCCTGCGGCCACGGCCTTCAGGGCATCCTGCAAGGCCAACGCAATGGCCAGGCCCACGGCACCCACAATGGCGATCAGGGACCCGGGTGCGAAGCCGAACTGGATCATCGCCATGATGATGGCCACGCCGAGGATGGCATATCGGATAATCGCGGCGGCAAAATTGACCAGCGTATCGTCCATGCGGGCTTTGCCATGCGCCCGTTCGGTCAGGGATCGCAGTGACTTATTGATCCAGGTCGACAGTCCGACTGCGGCGCCGATGATGATCAGGCCTGCGAGGGCCTTGGGCCAGTATCCCACGAGCTGCTCGGAGAAGGTAAAGCCCAGAGCCCCGGAGCCCGCTGTGATGGCCATGAGAAAGACCAGAAGCTGCACCACCGGAGCGGCCAGATCCCAGCTCGAGCCGACAAATTGCTCCTCGCTGTCATAGGCCCGGCGCCCCAGCAGCCGCACCACGCGTTTCGCGGCATAGCCGATCAGATAGGCACCGAGGGTCAGGACCAGAATGATGCTGATCAGCCAGACCTGTGGCGCCATGGACTGCATCCAGTTCGGCCAGTTCTGCGTGTTCAAGGGGAGATGCGTCAGCTCGGGCATTTGCGTTCTCTACATCAGAATGGCGTCTCCGCAATCATCTTCTTGGCCCGCCAGAGTGCCGGGCTCAACCGCGCCATGCAACCGGAGGCGGCTTAAGGGTTCGGCTCAGGCCTTTGCAGGCCTGACCCGCCGTCGCTAACATGGCGTCGTCCGCTGGACAGGAGGTGCATATGGCTGATCTTTTGGATGACAGGACCGGATCGGATCCTTTCAGTGCCGTGAATCGCTTGTTTCGGGAGTCCTATGCCGGGGCCCGTGCGGCCTATCGCCGGGCCCTGCCGGTGACGGCCATGACCCTCATCGGCACGGGGGAGGTGTGGCGTGTTGAGCAGGGCCGGCCCACCCTGTCGTATCCGGCGGATCCTGACCTGGTGAGGGTGAAAACCCTTCTGCATGCGATCGTGGCCGTGTTCGGCTGGGTGGAAGGACCGTGTGAGGGACAGAAGGCCCGGGAGCAGGCCGGTGAAGCCCTCAGTCGCGCGATTCTTGATGTCCAGGCCCAAAGCGCCTGGTCTGTCCCGCAGTCCATGGCGGAGCCAATCCAGCGGATCTTGAATGCCCTCGTCGCTTTCTGTTCCCTAAAAGAGGCCGGTATGTCGCCAGACGCCGACGCGTTTAGTGCGGACATGGCCCCGCTCAGATCAGATCTTGAGGCCGTGATCGATGAGTCCGGGCGGAGTGCGGAGAAGACCCTGCGTGCCAATCTGAAGGCGTTTTGGGAGGGCTGTTCCCCTGAAGCCCGGGCAGATTGCCTGATTTGTGTCTGTGGTCCGGCACAGGGTCGGCGAGACAATCTGGAATATGCGGTCGTCGAGGCCCTTTTCGGGCATAATTTCGCCCGGACCCGGTTCTTTTATCTGGAGAATGTCTCAACCATCGAGGGCGGCATTGAGATACTGTCCGGCCTGAGGACAGAGCAGGCGCTCGGTCGCGTCGTCTTCGGGGATGCAGGACGGATGTGGCGTGATCTGCTGGGTGGCTCCGCCCGAAGGCTGCTGGGGCGCAGCGACCTGCCCCGCCTTGGCGAGTGACACAGGACCCGGGCCGTCCGGATAAACGCCCAGACGGCCCTGATCTCGCTGCTGGGTCAGCCCGAAAGGGCTGCCAGCATCTTGTCAAAGACCGCTTTGGCCTTGTCCCGCATCTCGTCATCGGTGGCATCCTGAATGGGATGGTCTACCAAAACGAAGGGGGCATCAGGCATGCCCAGTGCGTTGCGCTGGGTGATCGCGGCTTCGTTGAACTCGCTGGAGGCAATGGTGACCGCCGGAAGGCCCTGGATTTCAAACCAGACTGTGTCGTGCATACTGCACGTCGTACAAGACCCTCAGTCAGCCAGCGCTTCAACCAGATAGTCACACTCGTCCCGGATCTGTGCCCGCAAGGGCTCCGGGCAGGGTTTGGTAAAGGTTGGCTTGGCATACCGCCTGACATCAAGGTCCGGCAGGCGCTCCGCGAGGAGGCGTTCCAGCTCGTCCAGCAGGATGTTGCCTCTCGGTTTTCGAATATCCATCAGACCAAGGACGCCGGAAACGGGCCCTGTTCGGGGTGTGATCTGTCGGCTGACAGGCACCGCCTCGTCTGTTGGATCAAGGATTGTCTCCATATGTCCTCCTCTCAAAACATATCTTCGATCTTTTGGGATACAGCCTGAGATCCCATCGCCCCGGTGACCCAGCCATGATAGGCGCTGGAAACCTTCCCGGCATCTGAGCCGGCCACGACGAGGTGGATATTGTCCGGACTGGCAAATTTCGGGACCGGACGGTCTAATTGCTCCGGGCTCAGACCGGCTGCGGCCTCGCGGGTCATCCCGGCGCCCGAAGTGTCATCTGCAAGCATGGCTCTGAGCGGGCGCGTCGTCACAGCCTGGATCCGGTCGCGCAGACGGTCCTTTTCGTAAAGACCGTCCCGCATCAGTGTGTCGACATGCTCCGGACAGACCACCAGCAGGCTGTCCACGGGCATATTGTGGTATTTTGGCAGGAACATGCCCTCCAGACCGAGGCCGAGCGATCCGGCCAGTTCATCCGGGGCCCGGGATTCCTGATCGACAATCTGGACCGGGCCGGAGGTCATGGCAAAAACCGTAACAACGGACTCATCCTTCGCAAAGCCGCGTTCCACATGAAGGGGCGCCCAGAGGGAGCGTTCTTCCCACTCGGCAAAGCACATGGTGAACTTCATCGGGCTGCCCAGCGTCGACCGGTCTGTTCCGCCCGGCCTCGAGCCACCGATATTTCGGACAGCCAGCCGGACGGCCCGGCCAATCGTGGCATTCGCCCGATTGCCGCTGCCCAGAGCCATCAGCCCCATATTCATGCCGATCCGCTCCCGAATGGGCCCATTGACGACCAGAACCGGGGAGGCGCCCATGGTTGTGGCCATGACCCCATGGATATTGAAGGCATCGGTACAGATCGCTTCGATCGCCGCGAGGACGACCGGGAGATAGTCTGGCCGGCACCCCGCCATCACGGCATTGATGGCGATTTTCTCGATGGTGGCTTCGCCCATATTGGGGGGCATCAGGGCGATCACCTCCTGCGGATCCCGCTGCGTCCCCGACAGCATGCGCAAAACGCGTTCCGGCGTTGGGGGCACCAGGGGGAGTCCATCGGAGAAGCCCTGATCGAACATGAATTCTGCGACATCGTCGGCCGGGGCAATGGTGATCCGGCGGGCGCGGATCGGGCTGTTTTCAGCCGCTGCCCTGAGCCGGTCATTCAGATCTGGGTCCAGATGCTTCGAGGCGCAGCCCGGTCGCCAGGCAGGCAGCGCCGCCCAGTCCACCGGTACCCGGCCCTGTCCGAGTGTCTGGGACAGCGTGGTCGCAAGCCCCTGCCACTCCTCACGGACAAAGCCTTCCATATGGGTTTCTGCGGTGGCTCCGTCCGGGCACCAATAGAGGGCCGGGACCGCTTCGAAGTCCCAGGCAAAACTTGTGGCGAGATCGGCATCGTCCAGAAGGGGCAGGGTGAGGCCATGCCGGTCCCGGAAGACAGTATTCCCGTCTCCCGACTGTCCCACCACCCAGATATTGGCGGCGTCCCCAAACGCCTCATGCAGAGCCTGAAGCAGGGGCGCCACCAGATTGCAGGTCTCGCAATCCTCCTTGGCGAAGCAGATCAGCGCGGGCCGGCCGGCGGGGAAGGACCGTGTTCCGCCCTCGGTGGACTTCAGCTCAAAAGCCGGTCTGGCATCCATGTTCGGCCCCTATCCTCTCTGGTCGGATTATGCGGCCTTTAGGAGGCTTGTCTACCATGCCGCCGGGGCGGGATCTGGCAGCCTGGCGGAGGTGGATGGGAATCGAACCCACCACACGCCGATCACGACGTGTCACTGGTTTTGAAGACCAGGAGGGCCACCAGACCCCTGTCACCTCCCTCTGCCGGGACAGCCTAAGCCCGGCACCGGCCATGGCAATATGGGATCTGTTGGATCAGTTCGGGGCCTCGGCTCCGATCAGGCGGCGGTCGCCCTGCCGGGAGGTGACCCCGGTTTCATCAAGATATTCGAGCAGGGGAACGATAATTTTCCGGTTGGTGCCAAGGCACTGGCGGGCTTCGCCGGTTGTGAACCCTGCGGGGCCTGAAAAATGCCGCCTCAGGGTCAGAGCGGCCTGTTGCACGCTGTCGGGGTGCAGCCACACAATCTGTTTAAGGGCGTGGTTGTAGAGGCGAAGACCCCGGCCAGCCCGGGCCAGCAGCGTCATCAAGGCGGTCTCTGTTTCGTCTTCGCCCCTCGGCTGTGCCTGTGGCTGCAGGCCGCCGTCCCGCAGACGGGTCTCCAGCCGGGTCATCAGATCATGCTGTTGGTCGCTGAGCCGGGTCATGGGGTCGTGGTCCGCCCGTGCGATGTGGGCACCTTGACGGAGCATAAGCCCGGTATCGACCAGCCCATTCAGGGCCGCCTGCCACAGGGCATCCGGGACATTGCGCATCCGGGCGCGCAGACGCCCGATGGGGAGTTCCGGGAGCAGAGGCGCGGTCGCGTGAAGCCGACCCAGCTGGTCGAGACAAGTTGTTTGAACCCGGTTCAGGGCCGCCCGGTCGATCAGCTGATCGGGCCCGTGCGGCGCGAACTGCTCCGACAGGTTTTTGACCGCATCCTCAGAAAGCTGGCCGGTCAGCCGTTCCAGCTCGGCCCGCTGGACACAGCCCCGATCGCGGACCGACAGCGCCGCGGCGATCTGTGTCGCCTGTCTCGACTCGACCGCTTTCAGGACGTCGATCTGCAGGGCTTTCTGACGGCGGTGATCGCCCGCCGCGGGGTCCAGGATCCGGCCGCCGGCCAGACGATCGGTCGCCCACTGGCGCAGGAGGATGAAGGGCTGCCCCCGATAGGCTATCTGAGGGCTGTTGAAGACGAGCTGGGCGTATTGGGGGCCGTCGGCATCCGCGGGGCGCAGCTCATAAAGCCGGACATGGGCCGTGTTGCGGGTGGTGCCATGACTCACCTGCACCTGTTCCATGTGCCGCAAGGGCGTGCGGGACCCCTTCTGCCGGGCAATGCGCACATCAAAGCGCTGCGAGGACGCGCCGATCCCCATGGCAGAGATCACCTGACCTCTTTGGATGTCCTCGCCGGTCTGCCCCCGCAGATTGATCGCCACGCGGCTGCCGGCGACCGCGTGGTCGACGGTCTCCCCCCTGATCTGCAGGCCCCGGATCTGGACGGGCAGACCCTGCGGCTCGACCTTGCAGGCCTGATCACGCGACAGCGGACCGCCCTGCAGTGAACCGGTCACGATCGTTCCAGCACCCTTCTGGGAGAAGACGCGGTCGATGGTCAGATAAGGGCCGGCTGGCCCCTGTGCGGGGGGGAGGTGCTTGAGCCTCGCGGTCAGCACCGCTTTGAGATGGTCCAGACCTTTCGGGTCGGAAGCCGAAACCGGGCAGATCTCAGCCTGTCCATAATCATGGTTGCCGAGCAGCTCGGCCACTGCGGCCTCGCTGGCCCGTCGCTGCGCCGGGGTGGCCAGATCCTGCTTGCTGATCACAGTGATCACCGTTCTGACGCCCATGAGACGGGCGATTTCGATATGCTGGCGCGTCTGGGCCTGGGGGCCTTCGACCGCAGAGACGACGAGCAGAACGGCGTCAGCGCCGCTCAACCCGGCCACGCTGGTGCCGAGAAAGCTCGCATGGCCTGGTGCGTCAATCAGATAGAGGGGACCGCCGGGCAGGTCGCAGGCTGCAAAGCCCAGCGCAATGGTCAGGCCACGTTCCTTTTCCTCCGGAAGCGTATCCGTCTCTGTTCCGGTCAGGGCCTTGACCAGTGTGGTCTTGCCATGGTCGACATGGCCGAGCACGGCCATAATGACCGGTCTCATCCGTTCAGGGCCGCCTTGAGGGCGGCGGCAACTTCGGTCACCTCATCATCCATCAGGGTCCGGACATCCAGCAGCAGCCGGTCTTGCGACAGCCGGCCTATGACCGGGACCGCGCCCCGTCGCAGCGCTTGGGCCAGCTCGTTGGCCGTGTGTGTCCGGCTTGTCACGGCCACTGCGCGGCTCGGCAGATCCTGCTGGGGCAGGGAGCCGGCACCGGCGCGGGCGATGGTTTCGACGATCCGGACGTCGAGGCCGTCAGCGGAGCCGATCTGGCGCTGTAACGCTGAGGCACGCTTTTGAGTGGCGGCCAGCGGTTCCGCCAGCATTTTCAGGACGGGGATGTGCTCCATGGGGCGGTTCGGCGCCCGGTACAGCTCAAGCGTTGCGCCAAGGGCGGCAAGAGACAGTTTGTCCACCCGGACCGCCCGGGCGATGGGGTGGGTTTTGATCTGGTCGATGAGAACACGCTGCCCCGCAATGATTCCGGCCTGCGGTCCGCCGAGCAGTTTGTCCCCGGAGAATGTGACCAGATCGACACCGCTTGCGAGGACGTCGCGAACAACCGGTTCATCTGGCAGCCCGAAGGGCGCCAGATCGATCAGGACGCCACTGCCGAGATCCTCGACCAGAGGCCGGTGGTGCCGCCGCGCCAGATCCGACAGATCCCGCCGGTCCGGTGCTGCGGTAAACCCGACAATCTTGTAGTTGCTGGTATGGCTTTTGAGCAGGAGCGCGGTGTCAGGCTCAATGGCTGCCTCATAGTCCCGGAGGTGGGTCTTGTTCGTTGTGCCAATCTCTTTGAGAAGGGCCCCGCTCTGCCGAACGATGTCCGGCATGCGGAAAGAGCCGCCAATCTCGACGAGCTCTCCACGGGACACCACGACAGGCCGGCCGGCGGCAAGGGCGGCCAGACAGGCGAAGATGGCGGCGGCCCCATTATTGACGACGAGCGCCGCCTCTGCCCCTGTCAGCTCACAAATCAACCGGCTGACATGATCCTGCCGGGACCCGCGGTGTCCGGTCTCCAGGTCAAGCTCCAGCGTTGACGCATGCGCGGCGACATCGTGCATGGCGGCGAGGGCTTCCGGGGCAAGTCGTGCCCGCCCGAGATTTGTATGAATCAGGATCCCTGTGGCATTGATCACGCGCCTGAGGGAGGGCTGGCGCGTCCGTGACAGACGGCTGCCGATCTCCGTGAAAAAGGCAGGCCCGAAGCCTGACGGCTCAGTGTCGGCCTGCCCGCCCAACAGGTCCTCGCGGATTTCCTGCAACCGGCCCTGAATGGCACCGACAACGGTCTCGCGGCCGAATTCGTGGATCAGCAAAAGGGCAGGCGGGGTTTCCAGCAGACGCTGGACCTGAGGCAAGTCTCGCAGGCGGTTTTGCATGCGATATTGTTTCCCAAGACCCGCCCGGCCGCAAGCCGTCTCAAGCACGAGAGTGCCAGTCAGGCGCGCTGTTGGACGGGCGCCTGAAACCGGATCCGGCCTCCGGCCTAGCGGTTCAGCGTTCCGGCGCGGTAGACCGCGATGCAGTCCGTGGCATCCTTTCGGTGATGGCTGTCGCTGGTAATGACCGCATTCACCCGCGCCGGACCTGAGAACCGGCTGTCATCGCAGACATCATCATTGGCCCATCGCCCACTGTCATTTCCGAAATCCAGAAGCAGCGTCACCTCGCCCGCCACAAAGGCCTGGCGGCAGTCCGTGGCATCCCGCAAAACATGTTCCCGCTGATAGTTGTAATTGTCGCCGTCAGCGGAGAAGCGGGCATCATCGCAGTCCCCATCGTTCGCATAGTTTCCGCTGTCATTTCCAAATGCGGGCATGGCGCCTATTCCCTTGCTGGCTTTGCTGGCGACAACATAGGTCAGCCCACCATTGTTCCATGCCTGCCGGCAATCCGTGGCGTCTTTGAGATGGTGGCTGTCGCTGGTGATGGCGGCATTTTGCCGGGCTGCCCCGGAAAAGCGGCTGTCATCACAAACTCCATCATTGGCCCATCGCCCACTGTCATTTCCGAAATTGGGCAGGCCGCTCTGGGTCAGAACGATTTTCCCCTCATTCCAGGCCTTGCGGCAGTCCGTGGCGTCGGCTCGGCGATCGGACTCCTGCAGTGTCCCGGCGACGCCCGGTCCCTCAAAGCGGGGGTCATCGCATTCATTATCATTCGCCCAGGTGCTGCTGTCATTGCCGAAATCGGGAAGTCCCGAGTGGTCCAGCGCGATCGTGCCCGCATTGTAGGCGGCTTCGCAGTCGGTGGCATCGGCTCTGCGGTCGGAGTCGACCAGCGTGCCTGCCATGCCCGGGCCCTTGAACCGAGGATCGTCACATTCGCCATCATTGGCCCATGTGCTGGAATTGGTGCCGAAGTCTGGTGAGGCGCTGGACATGCCTGGCAGGCTGACGAACGCAAGAAAAGTAATCAAACCGATGAAACGTCTCATGAAGATCCCCCGATGGCTTGCGTATAAGCTAACATAAACTTTTTGGGGCTGTAAAATCAGCGTCCCGCAAGGGCTGTCTGTTCAGTCTCGTGAGGCCTCAGCGGCGGTGAAGGGGCCAGGGTGACATGTGCTCCTGCCGTCAGGGGTCTCAGGCGGACCTTGCGGCCAGCAAGGTGGACAGGGCCGGGTGAGGCACGATCTTGTCGAGGCGTTTGGACACGGCCTGAAAAGACGTCTGGGCCGCCTCGATGACCTGGTCGATATCGCGGTCGGTCATCGCCGCACACAGGAACATATTGTGCCATGGGTGGATATAGATGCCCTGCTCCAGCATGTCCGAGGCCCAGGCGAATCCCCGCCGGAAGTCCGGATCATCGTCGAACAGGAAAAGCGGCATTTGCACCGGGCCAGTCTGGCGAAACCCGATCCCGGCCGCGTGCGCGGCCTTGCTGAGCCCCTCGCGCAGGCGGTGGCCTAGCGCGATCGTCTGCTCAAGATAGGAACTGTCGCGCAGGATTTCCAAAGTGGCGATCGCGGCTGCCATGGGCATGGCTGAAAACCAGAACGACCCGGTGACATAGATCGATCCTGCGGCGTCCCGCGCGGTCTCAGATCCGAGCAGGGCGGAGATGGGGTGGCCATTGGCAAAACTCTTTCCCCAGGTGCTGAGGTCCGGGCGAACACCCAGGAGTTCCCAGCTGCAGTCGCGGGTTAACCGAAAACCGGCCCGCACATCATCCACGATCAGCAGGGCCCCTGTCTGATCGCAGAGGGCCCGGGCCCGCCGCGCATAGTCGGGATCGGGCAGGGCCTGGTCGGTGAAGGCGTCGTGCTTGTGGGGTGTCGCGAAGATGCCCGCGAGGTCGTCCCCGGCCCCGGCCACGGCCGCGCTCAGGCTCTCAGCATCATTATAGTCGTAATAATGGATATGGGCCCTGTCCTCGGCAAGGATGCCGGCTGGGGCGGGGGTACACCAGGGGGCCGCCCCGTGATACGCCCCACGCGCCACCAGAATGATCCGCCGGCCGGTCTTCGCGCGGGCAACGGTCTTGGCCATGGTGGTGGCGTCGGTGCCATTCTTGCAGAAGATCGCCCAGTCGGCGTGGCTGATCATGGAGACCATGAGCTCGGCCAGCTCGACCATAAGCGGGGTTGGGCCGGTCAGAGTGTCACCTTTTTGAAGCTGCGCGATCGCGGCATTGTTGACGCGGGGGTCACCATAGCCCAGCAGATTGGGGCCATAGGCGCACATCAGGTCGAGATAGGCGTGGCCGTCCGTGTCCCAGATATGGGCGCCCTCGCCTCTGGTGAAGAATTGCGGATAAGTCTCCGGCAGCAGTGCCGTGGACTGATGGCCATAGACCCCCTGTGGCAGGACCCGAGCCGCGCGGTGTCTCAACGCCCGATCTTGTGTGTGATCCATGGTCTCCCCGTCTCCTTTCTGGTCTGAGCCCGGGCGTCCCATCGGCCGTCCGCTCTGTCGAGGCCAGGCTAGGGCAGAAACAGAGTCCTGTCAGGAGGATGCCCTGCGCCCGGTGCGCTCAGCGCCATCTCAGATTGTCCCGCGACAGGTCGCTGATGGTCGTCACGCCCATAAGCTTCATATCCCGCTCGAGTTCGAGTCGCAGCTGACCCAGCGCCCGCTCGACGCCTGCCTGGCCAGCGGCGGCCAGCGCATAAAGGTAGAGGCGTCCCCCCGACACCGCCTTGGCCCCGACCGAGAGCGCCTTGAGAATATGCGTTCCACGCTGGACCCCGCCCTCGCAGATCACATCGATCTGATGGCCAACGGCATCGCAAATTTCCGCCAGCTGGTCGAACGGGGCCCGGCTGCCGTCGAGCTGGC
>CAJXMY010000007.1 GCA_913056435.1 uncultured Hyphomonadaceae bacterium
GATGGATTCTTTGCGGCAGTGCTGGTGCCCGCTTAGCCGGCAGTCAGCGTCAGCAGCAGATCGCGGCAGCCGGTGATGGCCACCACGGCAAACAGCACGCAGCCCAGCAGCATGGCACTCACATGCAGGCGACGCAGCCGGCTCACCTCGGGAATCAACGGCCGGATGGCGAGCGAAAACAGCAGCAGCGCCGTGAGCAGCTGGTGGCCGAGCCTCAGCCCCTCTCGCAGGGGTAGGTTTCGATCGCGCCACGCCGCTGGGCGAAGTCGGGGTGGTCGGGATCGAGGGCCTGCCACCACCAGCGGCCATCGGTGTAGCTGGGCACACCGGCGTTGTTGGTGCGTGGCAGCTGCAGGCTCACGCCGCGCCACTGGAGCACGATGAAGTCGCCGGGCATGGTGCCCCCGTTGCTGTTGGGAATGCCGGGGGCATCCACGGCACCGGCATAGACCTCCGCGCTGAGGGGATTGCCGGCGCAGAGGTAGTGCTCAGCGGCCGCGGCGCTCGCTGGGTGGATCAGCGGCAGCAGGGGGATGAGCGCGGCCAGCAGCACAGCCAGAAGCTTCGGCATGGCCCGCTCATACCGGGGATGACTGGTCACATCAGGCGGGCGTTGGTCGCCAGGATGGCGCAATGGCTCTGGTGCTCGTCTACGACGGCGGCTGTCCGTTCTGCCGCCACTTCGCGCTCCGCAGTGAGCTGGTGGGTGGTTTACCGGATCTGCAGATCCGCGATGGTCGCGCCGATCACAGCCTGCGGACCCAGCTGAAGGCGCGTGGTTTGGATCTGGCGCGCGGTGCGGTGCTGCTGGAGGGAGATCAGGCCTGGCACGGTGCCGAGGCGATTGCGGAGCTGTGCCAGCGCCTGCAGGCCGAAGGCATCAATCACTTCCATTTCTACACCCTTAACCGGGCCGAACTGACCCTCGACACCTGCGGGCGTCTTGGCCTGCACCCCGATCAGGAGACCACAGAATGAGCGAGGCGTTCCGAATGCGTCTGGAAGCGCTGACGGCGCTGGCCAGCAAGCGTATCCTTGTCCTTGACGGGGCCATGGGCACGCAAATTCAGGGCTTCGCGCTGGAGGAGGCTGACTTTCGCGGTGACCGGTTTCCGGACTGGGCCATTCCGCTCAAGGGCAATAATGAGCTGCTCAACCTGACCCGGCCGGATGTCATTCTCGACATCCACCGGCAATTCATTGATGCCGGCGCAGACCTGATCGAGACCAACACCTTCTCGGCCACCACGATTGCGCAGGGCGATTATGACATGCAAGGCCTCGCCGACGAGCTGGCAGAGACCGGCGCCCGGCTGGCGCGCGAGGTCGCCGATGAAGCCAGCCAAGAGCTGGGCCGACCGATCGGCGTGCTCGGAGCCATTGGACCGACCAACAAGACCCTGTCGCTCAGCCCGGATGTCAACAATCCCGGCTACAGGGAGGTGACCTTCGACGAGGTCCGCGCGGCCTATGAGGCCCAGGCGCGGATGATGGCCCCCTTTGTAGACTTTTTCCTGATCGAAACCGTGTTCGACACGCTCAATGCCAAGGCGGCGATCAAGGCACTGCTCGATCTCGAGGCCGAGACGGGGGTAACCCGACCGGTCATTCTGTCCGGCACCATCACCGATGCTTCAGGCCGGACCCTGTCTGGCCAGACCGCAGAAGCTTTCTGGACCAGCCTCTCCCATGCACGCCCCTGGGCGGTCGGCCTGAATTGCGCGCTCGGGGCCGACGCCATGCGCCAGCATATTGTCGCCCTGTCACGGGTCGTCGACACCCGCATCATCGCCTATCCCAATGCTGGCCTGCCCAATGCCTTCGGGGAGTATGACGAGACCCCCGACCAGACGGCGGCCCATCTGCGCGACTGGGCAGAGTCTGGCCTGGTCAATGTGCTGGGCGGATGCTGTGGCACCACCCCGGCTCATATCGCCGCGATTGCCGGCGCCGTGCGTCACGCAGCGCCCCGTCAGCCCGCCACGCCCGGGCCGGCCATGCGGCTGTCTGGCCTCGAACCCTTCGAGCTGGCCTCATGACGCCCAATGGCCCGGTCTCGCGCGGCGACCTGTTCGTCTTCTATGGCATGTTGAAGGCCCATGCTGCGGGCCACCCCGAGGACCTTGGCCTCGCCGGGGCCGGACGGTATCTTGGCCCCTGCCGGATCCGCGGGGCCCTGTATGATCTGGGGGCCTATCCCGGGCTGCTGCCGGGCGAGCAGCTCTGTCATGGCGAGCTCTACCAGGTCGACAAGCCGGAGATCGCCGAAGCGCTGGACGCGTTTGAAGACCTTGTCCCGGATGATCCGAACGGCTCGCTTTATCTCCGCTGCCCCGTTCCGGTCCTCGACACCTCCGGGGCCGCAACCGGACAAACGGCCTGGGCCTATCTGTATAATCGATCGGCAGCGGGCCACACACCCATTGTGGACGGGTGCTGGCGCGGGCCCCGCACACCCGCTCAGGGAGACTAGGATGAGCAAGATCTATGACCAGCTCGATGATCGCCTGATCGACTTCATCGCGGCGCAGAAGATGTTCTTCGTGGCCACCGCGCCGCTCAGCGCCGACGGCCATGTCAATCTCTCACCCAAGGGCTATGACGCTTTCAAGGTGATCGACCCGCTGACCGTGGCCTATCTCGACACGGGCGGCTCCGGCATCGAAACCCAGGCCCACACCCGTGAGAACGGACGGATCACCCTCATGTTCTGTGCCTTTGAGGGGGCGCCGGTGATCCTGCGGCTGTACGGACAGGCCGAGGTCACCCAGTGGGATGATCCCGGTTTTGCCGACAAGCTGGCCTGGTTCCCAGAGTTCGAGCGGGCCCGCGCCATTTTCACCATCCGGCTGACCCGGATCGCCGACAGCTGTGGCTGGGGCGTGCCTTTCTATGACTTCAAGGGCGAACGCGACCAGCTGAAACGCTATCTCGACAACCCCAACATGACCGCCGAGGCCTGGGCTGAAAAACGCCTGACCGCCAATGCAACCAGCATTGATGGCCTGCCCGGCGTCTTTAAGCAGACGGATCCGACAGAATGACAGAGGCCAGTGCCGCCCAACGCTTCGTTAATATTGGCGAACGCACCAATGTAACCGGCTCCGCCCGGTTCAGGAAGCTGATCACCGCCGGTGACTATGCCGCCGCCGTCGAGGTCGCGCGCCAGCAGGTCGAGAACGGGGCCCAGATCATCGACGTCAACATGGATGAGGGCATGCTGGACGGGGTCGAGGCGATGACCACCTTCCTCAATCTGATTGCGGCGGAACCGGATATTGCGCGGGTCCCGGTGATGATCGACAGCTCCAAATGGGAGGTCATCGAGGCCGGCCTGAAATGCGTTCAGGGCAAGGCCGTGGTCAATTCCATCTCGCTGAAAGAAGGCGAGGACAGCTTCATCCAGCAGGCCCGCGCCTGCCTGTCCTATGGCGCGGCGGTCGTCGTCATGGCGTTCGACGAGGAAGGCCAGGCGGACACTGCACCGCGCAAGATCGAGATCTGTCAGCGCGCCTTTCGGATCCTGACCGAGACGGTCCGTTTTCCCGCCCAGGACATCATCTTCGATCCGAACATCTTCGCCGTGGCCACCGGCATTGCCGAGCATGACAATTACGCCGTCGACTTCATCGAAGCGGCCCGCGAGATCCGGGCCACCTGCCCGGGCTGTCATATCTCCGGCGGGCTGTCGAACATCTCCTTCAGCTTCCGCGGCAATGAGCCGGTACGCCGGGCGATGCATGCGGTCTTTCTCTACCACGCCATCCCGGCAGGCATGGATATGGGCATCGTCAATGCCGGCCAGCTCGACATTTATGACGAGATCGACCCCGAGCTGCGCGAGCGGGTCGAAGATGTCATCCTGAATCGCCATGACGGTGCGACCGAGGCGCTGATCGAGATCGCCGAACGCTATCGCGGCCAGAAGGGCAAGGTGCAGGAAAAGGACACACGCTGGCGCGAGGCGCCAGTGGCCAAGCGCCTCGAGCATGCCCTGGTCAATGGCATCACCGAATTCATCGAAGCCGATACCGAGGAGGCCCGCCAGGCGTCTGATCGCCCCCTGCACGTCATCGAAGGGCCGCTAATGGACGGCATGAATGTCGTCGGTGACCTGTTCGGCTCGGGCAAGATGTTCCTGCCCCAGGTGGTGAAATCCGCCCGCGTGATGAAGGCAGCGGTCGCCTATCTCAATCCGTTTCTTGAGGCGGAAAAGGAAGAGCTCGGCACCCAGGACCAGTCCAATGGCAAGGTGCTGATGGCCACCGTGAAGGGCGATGTGCACGATATCGGCAAGAACATTGTCGGTGTGGTGCTGGCCTGCAACGGCTATGACATCATCGATATGGGCGTGATGGTCCCGGCCGAGGCGATCCTCGACAGGGCCGAAGCCGAAAAAGTCGACATTGTCGGCCTTTCGGGCCTGATCACGCCGAGCCTCGATGAAATGGTCTATGTCGCGCGGGAAATGCAGCGACGGGGCATGACCCAGCCGCTCCTGATCGGAGGGGCAACCACGTCGCCGGCCCATACCGCGGTCAAAATTGATCCCGTCCGATCGAACGGACCCACCGTGCATGTCACAGATGCCAGCCGGGCGGTCGGCGTGGTCTCGACCCTTCTGTCCGAGACAGACCGTCCGCTCTTCCTTGAGACCACACAAGCGCGTTATCAGCGCATGCGCGAGGCCCGCGCCGGCGGCCCGCCCAAGCCACGCCTGACGCTGGACAAGGCGCGGGAGAAGCGTTTCGTTCCAACCACCGGTCCGGCACCGGCCCCAGCCTGGACCGGGGTTCGGGTGTTTGACGAGATCGACCTGGCCGACCTCGCCCGCTTCATCGACTGGACACCCTATTTTGCCAGCTGGAACCTCGCCGGACGCTTCCCCTCAATCCTCGAGGACGCCGTTGTCGGCGAGGCCGCCAGCGATCTCTGGCGCGACACACAGGCCATGCTGCAGAAGGTCATCGGCCAGACCTGGTTCCGGCCGCGTGCCGTGGTCGGTTTCTGGCCGGCCACGCGTGACGGCGACGATATCCGCCTCGACTCCGGGGAGACCTTCCACACGCTGCGCCAGCAAATGGTAAAGGACAATGGCCGGGCGAACTTCGCCCTGTCAGATTTCATCGCCGAGCAGAGCGACCATGTCGGTGGTTTCGCCGTCACCGCCGGACCTGAGGCGGACACTCTGGCCAGCGAGTTCGAGGCCAAGGGCGACGACTATAGCGCTATTATGGTCAAGGCGCTGGCCGACCGCTTCGCTGAGGCCATGGCCGAGTACATGCACATGCGCGTGCGCCGGGAGCTCTGGGCCTACGCGCCGGACGAGACGCTCGACAATGAGGCCCTGATCAAAGAGACGTATCAGGGCATCCGGCCCGCGCCGGGCTATCCTTGCCAGCCAGACCACACCGAGAAGGAGACCCTGTTCCGCCTGCTCGATGCCGGGCAGATCGGGATGAGCCTGACCTCGAGCTTTGCCATGAGCCCCGCGGCCAGCGTGTCAGGCCTTTATCTCGCGCATCCGGAGAGCGCCTATTTTGCCGTCGGGCGGATAGAACCCGACCAGGTCGCGGATTATGCCAAACGCAAAGGCATGAGCCTGCGCGAAGCCGAGCGCTGGCTGGGCCCGGTCCTCAATTATGATCCTGACGAAGTCCGCGCCCTCGCCGACGCCGTCGCCTAGGTCCACGGCAGGATCAGATGGCTGATCCGGCCGCGACCCGCTGCGCCTCATAAAAGGCGATCGCAGCCGCATTGGACACATTGAGGCTTTCCATGGCCGACGCGATCGGGATCCGCGCAAGCTCTGCACAGGCCCGCGCCACGCCGGGACGCAGACCGCCCCCCTCGGCGCCCAGAACCACAGCCAGCCGCGTGGCGCCGCGCAACGCCGCGGTGATATCGGACCGTCCCTGGCCATCGAGGCCAACACTGTGGAACCCGGCCGCGTTCAACTGGTCGAGAGCACGGGAAATGTTGACCACCCGACATTCAGCCACGGTCTCGATCGCCCCGGCGGCCGATTTCGCCACGACACCAGTGATCGGGGGCGTGTTGCGCGTTTGCAGGACAATCGCGGAAAATCCGAAGGCCGACGCTGACCGGAAGATGGCACCCAGATTGTGCGGATCTGTCAGCTGATCCAGGACCACAATCCGGTTTACCTCCGCAGCAATCAGATCTTCCAGTGCCACGTCGGGCAAGGGGCAGACCTCCGCCGCGACTCCCTGATGGACGGCGCCTTGCGGCAAGTGCCGGTCCAGCTCGGCCGGTCCGGTTTCCGTCGCCCGCTGTTGCTGATCGGCCGGCAGACGGGACATCATGTTACGCGTGACGAGAAGGCGCAGGACCTCGCGCCGAGGATTGGTCAGCGCGCCCAAAACCGCGTGCTGTCCCCATAACCAGGTGCCGTGACCCGGTGAGCTGGTTCTGGCTTTTCCAGAAGGTGACTTCGGGCGGTTGCGCGGGCGAGACTTGGTCATTATAAGGCCGGTTTCCAGACGTTGAGGGAAGGCATCGCCTCTCCTTCTGGCGTCGGGATCGGGACCCGTCAATTGGCAGATCCCGCAAGTGCCCTGGAGGGGTGGGAGAGTGGTTAAATCCACCAGACTGTAAATCTGGCCGCTTTGCGTACACTGGTTCGAATCCAGTCCCCTCCACCACTTGGCACCTGCAGCTGACGGCGCTTACCCACTTGAAACACACCGCATTCGCGGTTAGATCACGCCCCTCTGAGCGGGTATAGCACAACGGTAGTGCAGCAGCCTTCCAAGCTGAGGATCTCGGTTCGATTCCGTGTACCCGCTCCAGAGCGACTCCCTCTCTGGGACAAACTGACCTGTCGCCGCCCGGGCCCGGCCGGCTAAATATTCTGGCATGCGCCTCGCTGAGCCACTCCAACTTGTCTGGTACAAACGTGATCTGCGCGTTCATGACCATCGTCCCTTGGTCGCGGCGGCGGCAGCCGGCCCGGTTCTGCCTCTGTTTGTCGTCGAGCCAGAGCTATGGCAGGAGCCCGACATGTCGGGACGGCAGTGGCAGTTTGTGGCAGAGTCCCTGACCGGCCTGCGTGACGACCTCGGACAGCTCGGCCAGCCCCTTATCGTGCGGGTCGGCGACGCCCTCGATATTCTCGAACGTGCCCGACGCCGGTTCGGCCTCGCGGCAATCTGGTCCCATGAAGAAACCGGAAACGGCTGGACCTATGCCCGGGACCGGCGGGTCGCCGCCTGGGCACGGCAGGTGGGTCTTCCCTGGCACCAGCTGCGCCAGTCTGGCACCATTCGTGGTCTCAAAACCCGAAATGGATGGGCGCAGCGCTGGGATCGCTTCATGAGCGAACCGGTCACCCCGCCACCCGTTGCCCTGCCTGGGCTGACCGGGATTGATCCCGGTCCCATTCCGGAGGGGCCGGCACTGGGTCTGCGCCCGGACCCCTGCCCCGGACGCCAGTCGGGGGGCCGCTTTGCAGGCCTGGAACGCCTGAGCACTTTTCTGACCGAACGTGGCGCGCCTTATCGCAAGGCCATGTCGAGCCCGGCTGGCGGGGCGCGGCACGGCTCCCGACTGTCCCCACACCTCGCCTGGGGCACCCTGTCCATGCGTGAAGTGGCTCAGACCAGCTGGCAGACCCAAGCTGAACATAAGGCACAGGACATTCGCGGCGGATGGCGGGGGTCGCTGTCCTCGTTCCAGAGCCGGCTGCACTGGCGGGACCACTTCATTCAGAAGCTGGAGGACACACCGTCCATAGAAACCCGAAATCTGCACAGCGCCTATGATGGCCTCAGGCCCTCTGAGCCAGACACCGCCCGACTCCATGCCTGGTGTGCCGGAGAAACCGGCCTGCCATTCATCGATGCCTGCATGCGGGCCCTCAACGCCACGGGCTGGATGAATTTCCGCATGCGCGCCATGCTGATGTCCTTTGCCAGTTATCATCTCTGGCTGGACTGGCGCAGCACCGGGGCCGCGCTGGCAAGGCGGTTCACCGATTATGAGGCCGGCATTCACTGGCCACAGACCCAGATGCAATCGGGAACCACCGGGATCAACACCATCCGGATCTACAATCCTATCAAACAAGGGCTCGATCAGGATCCTACCGGGACCTTCATCCGTCGCTGGGTCCCGGAGCTGGCCGCCTGCCCGGACACGTGTCTTCATCGCCCGTGGACCTGGGACAAGGCCGGCGGGGTGCTGGGAAAGACCTACCCGCTGCCCATTGTCGAACCGATGCAGGCCGCGGCAGACGCCCGCCAGAAGGTCTGGGCGGTCAGGTCGGGCAACGGCTTCGCGGCCAGAGCCCGACAGATCCAGGACCGCCATGGCAGCCGCAAAAGCGGGATCAAATCCGGTCGACGACGCCGGACCGCATCGCCCTCTGCGCAGTTGGACCTCCCCCTTGGCGGACCCGAGCCGGGCGCCCCCTGAGCGGCTGGAGCGGGTGAAGGGAATCGAACCCTCGTCGTCAGCTTGGGAAGCTGCTGCTCTGCCATTGAGCTACACCCGCCTTCGGCACCGTCATAAGCTGAGGGCCCACGAACCGCAATGCGGAACCGATGCCAGAACGCGCTTTACATCTCTGCCAGATACGCTACTGGGGCGCAGGTTTGCTTGCCGCGCACCCACAACGCCGTGAACAAGGTGACTCTTTCCAGAACATCAGGCCGATTCTATCCACAGATCGGGGGATTTTGTGGACGACTCGGCCCTTCCGCCCCGAATTCGCGATTCGCGGCTCGACTCTTTTTCAAGTCCAAGCATACTCAAATTGTTCCCGCAGAGAGCCAGAGACAACTGGCAGGACACGGGAGCGAGACCATCGCGTCCGGACGAAACCGGGTCGAGAGTGAACGCTGGAAACAGTGCTGAGCAAAAGGCCTGGCGGAGACGAAGGAAAAAAACACGCGGTGGACCAAGGGTTTGGACTAGTCAGGCCTGAGGTGCCCGTAACTGCGACCGGGGGACGATCCGAAACGCAGGGCCAGAGGGCGGAAACGCCGGACAGGTCGGAGCTCAACAAAACTGTGAAAGCAGAACGGGGAGCTTCAGGTGTTCAGGACCGGCGGTCCGAGGGAACTGTCACAAGATCTCCTTGGACTGATTCGGCCCTGAGGCCAAGAGGGGCGCTCACTGAAAAGTGTGCGCCCCTTTTTTCGTCGCGCTGTGCGGTTCTGGCGCTGTCCGACCCCATGGTGGGGCACTCAGGGTGCCGCGAAATGCTTGGAGAGTTTGAGCCCCTGCCCCTGATAGTTGCTCTTCATCCCCCCATATAACTGGTCTGGCCGGGCACACATCGCCTCATAAACCAATTTTGCAACCGGCTGGCCATGCTCAAGGATGAAGGGCACATCACGCGAGCGCACTTCCAGGACTGCCCGGCTCCCGCCGGTATTGGTCCCAAATCCGGGATCGAAAAAGCCGGCATAATGGGCCCGGAACTCCCCCAGTTCAGGGGCAATCGGAGCCATTTCCGCCGCCCGGTTGGCCGGAACCTTCACCGTTTCGCGCGACGCCAGGATGTAGAACGCCTCCGGGTCAAGCACCAGCCGGTCTGAACGGGCAAAAAGAGGTTCCCAGAACGCGGCGACCTGGTGCCCCCCAAGCCGCCTCAGGTCGATCAGCCCGCCATGCTGCTTCGCCCGCCAACCGATGGGCCCCCCGTCGACGGCGCGCAGGTCAATAGAGACCGTCTTCTCCTGAACAGCCTCAGGCCGACCCGCGCTGAGCCGGAGCTGGGCAAGTCGATCCCCCGGACGCACGAGGATCGGAAAGGTCCGCGGGCTGATTTCCAGCCAGAGTGGTCCAGCATAGCCGGTGGGAATCTTGTCGAAGGCCTTCGACTTGTTCGTCACCACTCTTGTGAACACATCGATCCGGCCGGTCGAGCTCTTCGGATTCGCGCGCCCCGACACACCGGCCGGCAACCGGAGCCGTTCCTGCAGGGGCACAAGATAGACACAACCCGTTTCCAGAACGGCACCCCGCTCCGGGATCTCTAACCGGTGGAGCTCGATCTCCGGTTCCTGAAGCATGTCCGCGACGCTGCGCTTCCCGCCCGGCAGGAAACTCGCTCGGATTCGGTAGGCGATATCCGACAGGCGCAGGTCGAGGCTGGCGGGCTGTATCTGGTCGGCATCGAGGGCCGTTTCACTGCGAACCGCGCCGGCCTGGAACAGGGCTCCAATCTCCTTATCTGGCAGAACTCCCGGCGCAGGCAGCATATTGGCTTGATCCCTCTCATCTCACCGGCTTATGAGGTAGCCCGTGACTTGCAAAGGATGAAGACATGTCCGACCGGGACAATCAAGACTGGAAGCCAGCAACGCGCCTCGTCCGCGGCGGGATCCACAGATCCCAGCATGGAGAGACCGCTGAGGCGATCTTTCCGACCTCCGGCTACGCCTATCCCAGCGCCGAATAGGCGGCGGCACGGATGGCGGGGGATGCCGAGGGCTATGTCTATTCCCGGTACGGAAATCCAACCAACCAGATGCTGGCAGATCGGCTAAGTCTTCTGGAAGGGGCTGAGACCTGCCGCGTCACCGCTTCGGGCATGGCCGCCATCGCCGCAACCATGATCGCGCCGTGCAAAGCGGGGGACCGGGTCGTCGCCGCCAGCGCCCTGTTCGGCTCCTGCCGGCACATTTGTGGTCAGATCCTGCCGCGCTATGGCGTTGAAACCGAATTTGTCGATGGTGGCGATCTCGACGCCTGGGCCCGCGCACTGTCCAAGCCCACCCGCCTGGTCCTGGTGGAGTCGCCGTCCAACCCGCTCCTGCGGGCCGTTGACATCGCAGCGGTGGCAGAGCTGGCGCACAAGGCCGGGGCCCTTCTGGTGGTCGACAATGTGTTTGCCACACCGGTTTATCAGAAGCCTTTTGAGCTCGGCGCGGACATCGTGGTTTATTCTGCCACCAAGCATATGGACGGGCAGGGCCGCGTCCTTCTGGGGGCTATTCTGGGTCCGTCCGAGTTCATCGAAGATCATATCGACCCCTGGCTGCGTCATACCGGGCCCGCCGCATCCCCCTTCAATGCCTGGATCGTTCTGAAAGGCCTTGAGACCCTGGAGCTCAGGGTGAACCAGGCCTGCGCGAGCGCTGCCCGTCTGGCCGACACGCTGGCCAGCCATCGCAATGTGGCCCGGCTGCATTACCCGACCCGGACGGACCATCCCGATTATGCCGTGCATGCGCGGCAAATGAACGCTGGCAGCACCCTGATTGCCTTTTCGGTGAAAGGAGCCCGGGCCGAAGCGTTTCGTGTCCTCAATGCGCTGAGGCTGATCGATATTTCCAATAATCTCGGCGACACAAAATCGCTCGCCTGCCACCCCGCATCCACCACTCACCGGGCCCTGAACGAGGCCGAGCGTGCGGAGATGGGGCTTGATGAAAGTTGGTTGCGATTGTCCGTCGGGCTGGAAGACGTCACGGACCTGGAAGCCGACCTGATCGCCGCACTCGATCGCCTTTAACGCGCCGCACAGCGCCCGCACAGCGCCCTGGACGGATCCTGATCGAGCCGGACATATCCGATCTGGCCGCCACAGCTGAGGCAAAGCCCGTATTCCCCGGCATCCAGTCGGCCGAGGGCCGCCTCTATGCGGTCAAGCGTCAGCTGGAGCTGGAGGGCAGCAGAGTCATCGTCTGATGGGGTCTGCGGCAGGGTTTGTCTGGACGACAGCACAATGCGCTCGCCCTTCTCGCCAAGAATGGAGACGAGGTCCCGTGATACCGATAAAGAAGATCTGTCCATAAAGAGGAGGTGGGTCGGTCCGCGCGCCCGGCAAGTCTGGACGGATCTGCCAGGATCGGATTAATCGAGGAGCACAACCAAAAAGAGAGCTGGCATGGGCAAGGATACACCTCTTGAGATCAGGGAGGCGAGCAAATGGTTCGGCGACTTCTGTGCAGTCGACAGCCTGAACCTGACCGTGGAAGCAGGGGACATTGTGGGATTCCTCGGTCCCAATGGTGCCGGAAAATCCACCAGCCTTCGGATGGCCTTGGGCGTTCTGGCGCCGGATCAGGGACAGGTGGCGCTCTATGGGAAGCCTCCGGATCTGGCCACGCTGCGCCGGGTTGGCTTCCTGCCAGAGGAACGTGGTTTGTATAAAAGAATGACCGCCCGCCAGATCATTACTTATTTTGCGCGCTTGAAAGGCCTGGGGCACAGAGCCGCGAGGACCCGGGCGGACGACCTGCTTGAGGCCCTCGGCCTGCAAGCCTTCGGACGACATAAAATATCGCGCCTGTCCAAAGGGATGGCTCAGAAAGTCCAGATTTTGACAGCCCTCGCTCACCAGCCCGATTTCCTGATCCTCGACGAACCGTTTTCGGGCCTTGACCCCGTGAATCAGCAGGCTCTGGAATCTTTGATCGTCAGCGAACATCAGCGTGGCGCCACGGTGATTTTTTCGACCCACGTCATGGAGCACGCTGAGCGGCTGTGTGAGACGATCGTCATGATGGCGCAGGGGCGAAAAGTGTTCGACGGACCCCTGCAGGCGGCCCTCAGAACGGTTCGCCGCAGTGTCAGAATTGAAGTCTCCGAGGGGTTTGACCTTGCCGCATGTCTGGCACAGCATGGCTTCAGGGCCCACGCGGATGACGGCATATGGCGCGTCGGACTCGCCGCCGACCAGGACCCGCAGGACATCCTGCGCGCTGCAATTGGGGCCGGGGCCCCGATCACCAGTTTCCAGCCCGAAGGGGCCCGCCTGCGGGATGTCTTTGTGTCCCTTGTCAGCGCACCTGAAGCCGATGATGTCCTGTCGCAGAAGCGGGAGCCTGATTATGCCGGTGGGGGTGTGAGCTGATGTCCGGATTGCTGCTTGTCGCCCGACGGGATTATCTCGGCTATGTCACGGCCTGGGGATTCTGGCTTGGACTGCTTCTGACGCCGCTGATCCTGGGCGTTTTCATGCTAACCCCGGTTCTCGCTGCAAGTTCACAGCCTGCACGATATTTCACCGTCATCGACACCGATAACAGCTTTAGCCGGGCGATGCAGGCCGAACTGGCCGACCGTGCGGGCAGCAGCAGTCTGCCGCCCGCTGAGCTGTCGGTGGCCATAGGCGATCCGGCCTCTCAGGTGTCCCCCCCGCTGCTCCTGCCAGAGTTCATCATGGTTCCGCCCCCGGCAATCGAGCCCGAGGCGCTGGCTCCATACCTGTCCGGCGAAATGCTGATCGCGACACCCGAAGGACCGCGTCCCCTGTTTGCCGCCCTGATCGTTTCTGACGATGAGGGCAGTATTCAGTATCTGAGCGAGAACATGCAGGCTCAAGCCCTGCTGGACATCGCCCGCGCGGCAGAACGGAAACTCGCAGAGGAGCGGGTTTTTGCTGCGGCCGGTGTCAGCAGTCGGCTGATAGAGGATGCCCGCAGCGCCCGCAGAGACGTTGTGGCCCAGCGCATGCGGTCCGGCACCTTGTCGGGCGCCTCCGATGTCACGCTTCAGGACAGGGCCCCTTTCATCGTCTCAATCGCCCTCGCTTTCGTCCTCTGGTTTCTGGTCTTCTCTGTGGTGAATTACCTGCTGATGGGCACGATCGAGGAGCGATCCAACAAGATTTTTGACAGTTTGCTGACCTCCGTTCGACTGCCCCAATTGCTGGCAGGGAAACTGCTGGCTGTTTTGCTTCTGTCCCTGACGCTCATCGCCTTCTGGTCTGGCGGGTCGACACTCCTGACCTGGGCGGTGAGCAACCGCCTGCCACCTGACGTTCTCAATCAGCTCTCCATCCTTGGGGCCGCGGTTCTGAAACCAATGATGCTCGGCCCGGCTCTTCTCAGCTTTCTGCTCGGCTATCTTATTTATGGCGCCCTGTTTCTCGCCCTGGGCTCCCTGTGCGATACTATTCAGGAAGCTCAGACACTGATGACCCCACTGATCATCCTGCTCATGGTCCCCCTGTTCATGCTCACCATCGCCATGGATGATGTCGGTTCACCCGCCATTTACGGACTGTCCTGGGTACCCCTGTTCACGCCTTTTCTTCTGATCCTGCGCATGCCGGCTGAACCTCCCCTGTGGGAGGTCGTTGCCCAGCTTGGCCTTATGGTGCTGACCACCTATGCCATTCTGCGCCTCGCCACCCGGGTGTACAGGGCAGGGGCGGTCCACGGCGCGGGGCTTGGCGATGTCGGGGTCTGGTTCAAGCGGCTTCTGCCCGGACGCGCCCGGACCAAGCCGAACGACCGGGCATGAAAAAACCCTTTTGCAGCCATCGGCGCAAAAGGGTCAGATCGAAAGACAGGAGGTCGGACCTAGAGCAGGCCTTCGCGCTGTGCCCGCTTGCGGGCCAGCTTGCGCGCCCGCCGGACCGCTTCGGCTTTCTGCCGGGCTTTCTTCTCGGAAGGCTTCTCGAAATAGGTCCGCGACTTCATTTCGCGGAACAGGCCCTCGCGCTGCATCTTCTTTTTCAGCGCGCGCAGCGCCTGCTCGACATTATTGTCGCGAACGGTGATCTGAATAATGGTCAACTCTCCATTGTCTTGTATCGCCGGGCGGCCCCGTGCGGTAATCTGGTCCCTACAGATCGGGAAGGGCGGTGCTATATCATGAGCAATCCCACTTGACCAGCGACGAGGAGAAGAGAATGCAGGCCCCTTCTTATCAGCTTCGCGACCGCTGGCTGAATGCCGCTTTACCGCGAATTGGCCAGACGGGGTGGACCTCGCTGACCCTGTCCAGAGCGGCCGACGCAGCTGGCCTGAGCCAGGCCGAGCAAGCCCTTGCAGCACCGCAGGGTGTCAATGACCTGATCGAGCATTACTTCCTGCGGGCTGCGACCGATATGGCCTCCGCACTGACCGACGAGGCGCTCGCGAACCAGCGGACACACGAGAAAGTCGCCACCGCGCTGGTGTGTTGGTTGAAACACATGGAGACGGACCGCGAGGCCGTTGCCATGGCGGCCCACAGGGGCCTTCTGCCCTGGGTGGCGGGTCGGGCAGCGCAGTGCACCTGGTCCATCGCGGACACCATCTGGACCAAGGCCGGCGACACGGCCACCGATTACAATCGGCAGACCAAACGCGCGCTGCTCTCGGCCGTCATCCCACCCATCCTCCTTTACTGGATCACCGCTCCGGAGGATCAGGCGCTGAACGACTATGTTGAACGGCGCTTGCAGCAGGCCATGCGGGTCGGCCAGTCCGGCGGGCGTGTGATTGGTCCGCTTCTGGACGCGCTGAGCCGGTTCCGGACCCGCTAGAGAGACCGGACGAGATAGCCGGTTCTGGGAAAGTGGACATGGACATTCTCGACCCGGTCATCATACCGCGCCAGAATAATCCGTTCGGCATTGGCAATCACCAGATCACCCTCGACCCAGTCCTGTCCGTAATCGTCGGGCGCCACCGCGACCCGGCTGCCCGGCACGATATCCCTTAACTCGGCCGAACTCGATGCCGCTTTTAAATAGGGTGCCGAATCCCGGGCAATATCGAGGGCTTCCGCGCCGCTCAAAACTTCCGGCTCCTGGCCTGCATACGCCTTGAGGCGCTGGTACCAGCTCTGGGTCAGGGGTGCGTCCTCGAAGCAGCGCGCGAGGAAATCGGGAACATTCTGTTCCACGAACCACGGGTTCATAAAGGCCTGAACATCCACAAGGCCTGGCTTGGTGCCTACAAGCCAGTCACCCGTTCCGGCCTGGCGGCCCATGTCCAGGCGGGTTTCGATCCACATCAGCTGGGCACGCCACTGATCCTTCATGAAGGGCGCAGCCGCCTTCATGGCCTCGACGTTAAAGGGCCGGCCCGACATCTTGGAGCGATCATCCTTGAATTCCTGCGGGACCTGATCGCCGATGGTGCCAAAGATGACCGCCACGCTGGTCTGGAACCATTTATAATCGGCCCAGGCGCCCACCATGCTGGAGAGCCCCTCATGGCCCGGCAGGGCCAGCATGGAGATCTTGTGGCGCTTCTCGAGCTCTATCAGCATGAGTGAGGTGTCGCAGAAAATATCGCCCCCAATCTGCAGAACCGGCGTTCGCCGGTAACCTCCCGTCAGTGGGATCAGGTCTGGCTTCGGCATGATTGACGGGATCTCGACGCTGGCCCAGGCCAGATTCTTCATTTTCAGGGCCAGCCTGATCTTTTCTGAGAAGGGTGAACGCGGATAGTGGTGCAGAATTATGGACTGCGCAGTTGCCATCTTGGCCTCCCCGATTTGGTTCACCAGTTTCGCTTGGTTTCTTCAGGATGGGAAGACATGCTGACGATCAGACGTCAACTTCGGCCTCCAGCGCATTGTCCTGAATGAACTGTCGCCGGGGTTCAACCACGTCGCCCATCAGGCGGGAGAACATATCGCCCGCCTCGACGCCGTCATCGACCTTGACCTGCAAAAGGGTTCGGGCGTTGGCGTCCAGCGTGGTTTCCCACAGCTGATCCGCATTCATTTCCCCCAACCCCTTATAGCGCTGCACTTTGAGGCCACGTCGCCCCGCCGCCTGCACCGCCTCGAACAGGGACACCGGCCCAAGAACCGGAACCTCGCCCTGCTTTTCATTTCGCAGGACGCAGCGCTCGGCATAGATCCCGCGGATCTGGGTCGCAATCGCATTGAGGCGGGCCGCATCCGCACTGGCCAGCAATTGCCGGTCCATGACGGCCTTTTCCTCGACCCCCCGGACGTCACGGCGAAGAATGAGATTGCCCTCATCAAAGGTTCCCACCCAATTGTCTTCCCCATCCTCGGCAATCGCATTTAACCGGCGAGCCGCCTCTTCTGCCTCCTGAGCAGAAGCGCCCGGCGCCAGTGCTCCGGCAATGGCGGCCTGTTCCACCACGGCGCCCGGCGCCCGCAGAGACAGCCGCCAGAGCGCCTGTTTGAAACTGGCGGCCCCCCGGACACGCTCTCGCAGATCCTCACCCGCAATCTGGGCCCCGTCAGACAGGATCAGGGCCTCGCCCTTCGTGCCCTCCTCAATGAGATAGGCATCCAGCTCGGCATCGTCCTTGAGATAGCGCTCCGAACGCCCTCGCATGACCTTATAAAGCGGAGGCTGCGCGATATAGAGGTATCCTTTTTCAATGATTTCAGGCATCTGACGGTAGAAGAAGGTCAACAGCAGCGTCCGTATGTGCGCGCCGTCCACATCCGCGTCGGTCATAATAATGATTTTATGATAGCGTAACTTCTCGATATCGAACTCTTCCCGGCCAATTCCGGCACCCAGTGCCATGATCAGCGTGCCGACCTGGTCAGAACTGAGCATCTTGTCAAAGCGCGCACGTTCGACGTTGAGAATCTTGCCCCGAAGCGGCAATATAGCCTGATTTGCACGGTCCCGTCCTTGCTTGGCGGAGCCGCCCGCGCTGTCACCCTCGACGATAAAGAGCTCGGACTTGCCCGGGTCTTTTTCCTGACAGTCTGCAAGCTTGCCCGGGAGGGAGGTAATATCGAGAGCCGTTTTGCGCCGCGTCAATTCGCGGGCCTTTCGCGCCGCTTCGCGCGCTGCAGCCGCCTCAACGATCTTCTGCATCACCGTCTGGGCTTCTTTCGGATGCTCTTCGAACCAGTCGGCCAGCTTGTCATTGAGTAGGCTCTCGACAACCGGACGAACCTCCGACGACACCAGTTTGTCCTTGGTCTGGGACGAGAATTTCGGATCCGGGACCTTTACGCTAAGGACACAGGTCAGGCCCTCCCGGGCATCATCGCCTGAAATATCGACCTTTTCTTTCTTCGCGATTCCTGTCGAGGCAGCATATTTGTTGATGATCCGGGTCAGTGCGCCGCGGAATCCCGCGAGGTGGGTGCCGCCATCCCGCTGTGGAATATTGTTGGTAAAGCACAACACGGATTCATGATAGCTGTCGGTCCACTCCAGGGCCGCTTCAACGGTGATCCCATCCTTTTCCCCGGACACGAAAATAGTCTCTGGGATAAGACTGTTCCGGGACTCGTTGAGGTGCTGGACAAACGCCGCCACGCCCCCCTCATACTGAAGCTCTGTTTCGTAGATATCGGCTGTGCGCAGATCCCGGAAAATGATCCGGACACCGGAGTTCAGGAAAGCCAGTTCGCGAAGCCGGTGCTCCAGCGTCTTGCGATGATACTCCGTCATGGAAAACGTGTCGGCTGAGGCGAGGAAGCGCACGGCCGTCCCGGTATAGGGACCGGCGCCGTCCTCGCGAAGCGGACTGGCGCCCAGTGTCTGCAAGGGTGCTTCGGTCCGCCCCCCCTCCACAAAGCGGACACGGTGTTCCTTCCCCTCCCGGTGAATGGTCAGCTCCAGCCAGTCAGACAACGCATTGACCACCGAGACTCCCACACCATGCAAACCGCCCGACACCTTGTAGGAGTTGCTGTCGAACTTACCGCCCGCATGCAGCTGGGTCATGATCACTTCGGCGGCGGACACCCCTTCGGTAGGGTGCAGGCCGACGGGAATCCCGCGACCATTATCCGTGATTTCAGCGCTGCCATCAGGGTGAAGTGTCACGGTCACACGGTCAGCATGTCCGGCCAGAGCCTCATCAATGGCATTGTCGACGACCTCATAAATCATGTGGTGGAGACCCGACCCGTCATCGGTGTCCCCGATATACATTCCAGGACGTTTGCGAACCGCCTCGAGCCCCTTCAGAACCTTAATCGATCCGGCGCCATATTCTGTATTGTTTTCAACGGCTTCGGCCATGGATATTTGTCGCTTTCCGATTCGTTTCTGACAGATGTTTTATAAGGGTATTCGGCACAAAAGGGAAATTTCACGCACGCCTTGAGCTATGATTTTTCGCTTAGCAATCAACGTCTAAAATCGGGGCTGGCGTGAAATCCACCCCTGCTGGAAACGGTATTTGTCAGTCCGGGGCCAGTCGCGCATAAACACGGGTGAACAGCTTGTTTCGGGAGACGCCAGATATGGAGAGTATTGTGAAATGGGCGGGTCTCGCCGTGACGCTGTCTGCGGTCGCCGCTTATGGCCTCTTCATCCAGATTGACTGGCCCCACAGGCCCCTTACCGAAGTGGATCGCCAGCAGGCACAAGGTGATTTTATCGAGCTTGACCAGGGTCGGCTTCACTATCGCTGGGACGGCCCGACCGAAGGACCGGTGGTGGTCATGGTCCATGGCTTCTCCACGCCGCTGTTTATCTTTGAGCAAAACGTTGCGGCCCTCGCCGACGCCGGCTATCGGGTATTGCGCTATGACCATTTTGGTCGGGGCTGGTCAGACCGCCCAAGACGGGCCTATTCAGCGGATTTCTATGACCAGACGCTCCTCGGGCTTCTCGATGGCCTCGGCCTGACGCAACCCGTCCGCCTTGTGGGCCTGTCGATGGGCGGCTTGATTGCGAGTGAATTCACGGCCCGCCATCCTGACCGCGTAGACCGCCTGTTTCTGTTCGTTCCAGCCGGCCTCGACCTCGAGGGCGCGCGTGACGGTCTGGCCTGGACTTTGCTTCGCTGGCCGGTCATCGGCGACACGATCTGGCGTTTCCGCTGGCGCCGGATGCTGGTTTCAGACCCGCAATATACCGCCGATGCGGCCCTGCCGGCTGGGAACAGGCTGGCCGGGGACCCGACCCGACAAATGCAGTTCCGGGGCTACGGGCCTGCCCTGCTGTCGACCCTGCGACACATGCCAATGTCCGGTCAGGACGCGGTCTTCCAGAGACTGTCCCGAACGGGCATACCGATCCTGTCCGTCTTTGGAGACGCCGATGCCACCATTGCGCTGTCGAGTGCAGACAAGATGGCCGCTCACCTGCCGGAAGCCGACATCCGGATCGTGGAGCAGGCCGGCCATGGCCTCAACTATCAGAACCACGAGACCGTCAATCCATGGCTCGTCGACTGGGCCCGCAACTAGACCCACAGGTTCGCAAACCAGCGGGGACATGCCTGTCGTGGGCACCTGGGCTCAATACCGTCCGTGATCGCCATCTTCGGGCCTCTCACAAACCTCGATGAGTTGCGCGCGGTCCGCAAAAGCCTCGAACAACGCGGCCTCGGTTCCGGTGAGCCAGGCCTGCCCTCCCAGACTGGACAATTCGTCGAACAAAGCCGCACGGCGACGCGTGTCGAGATGCGCGGCGGCTTCATCCAGCAGGATCAGGGGGACAGGCCCGGATCCTGTGTCGCCCAGCGCCCGGGCATTGGCCAGAATCAGCCCGATCAGCAACGCCTTCTGCTGGCCGGTCGAGGCCTGTGCGGCCGGGGCACCACTGGGCCGGTGCACGACCCCCAGATCGGTCCGGTGTGGCCCGCTGAGGGCGCGCCCGGCCGCCCGGTCCCGAGGGCGTCCGGACATGAATGTCGCCCGCAGTTCAGATTCAACATCCGCCACACTCCGCCCTTCCCGAGCCAACGGCTCGAGCGCGCCCTCCAGAACCAGGTCGGCCTTCGGAAAAAACCCATCAGGACGCTCATTCACCGAGGCCTGCAGACGATCCAGAACAAGCTGTCGATTCACGATGATCTCGGCCCCGGCCAGTGCCATGCGCGCCTCCAGCGCGTCTGCCCAGGCCGGATCAACGCGGTCCCGCTCGAGCAGCGCATTGCGCTCGCGCATAGCCCGCTCATATTCGGCACTGAGCCGGCCATGATCAGGCATATGGGCCATGACCTGCCGATCGAAAAACCGCCGGCGATCCGAAGCGCCCCCACGAAAGACCCCATCCATTGCCGGGGTCAGCCACACAATCCGGATCCGTTCTGCAAGGTCGCCGGTGGTGGCCGGGGCACCATCGATCCGAACCCGTCTTTTGGCGCTGCGCCCGTCTGCCTCCAGTCCCACGCCGATTTTCTGATCATTCTGCAGTGTGGCGGCGATCGTCCACGGGTCTGCCCCCCCGTGGCGAGATAGATCGCCCAGGGGGGCCGACCGCAGCCCTCTTCCGGGCCCGAGAAGACTGAGCGCTTCCAGAATGTTGGTCTTACCGGCCCCATTGGCGCCGAACAGGCACACTGGTCCCCCATCCAGATGAAGGTCCAGAGCCGCATGATTTCGAAAATTCAAAAGCCGCAATCGGCTCAGAACGGTCATCGGGCCTGATCCATCCCGCGTCGGGTTACACCCTGAGCGGCATCAGCACATATTGCGCGTCCGCGTCGCCCGGGTCGAGCACAAGCGCAGGGGAGGCCGGGTCGTGAAACAGGAAACGGGCGTCTTCCGCCTCGATCTGGGCCGTCACGTCCAGCAGATATTTGGCATTAAACCCAATATCCATGTCGTCATGGGCATAGTCGCACTCGATCTCTTCGCGTCCCTGACCCGACTCCGCACTCGACACGGCCAGAACCACCTTGCCCGCCGACAGCGACAGCTTCACAGACCGCGAACGCTCTGCAGACACGGTGGACACCCGGTCCACGGCCGCCTCGAAAGCTTTGTTGTCAATGATCAGCGCTTTATCATTGGCCTTGGGAATGACCCGCCCATAATCGGGAAACGAGCCATCGATCAATTTGGAGGTCAGCTGCGCCTGTCCGGCCCGGAAACAGATCTTCGTATCTGACACACTGATGGTCACCTCCGTGTCCACCGCATCGACCAGTCGACGCACCTCGCCGACGGCCTTGCGCGGCACGATCACCCCATCGAGCATTTCGGCCCCCTTTGGAGCCTCAACTTCCGCCAGCGCCAGACGGTGGCCATCCGTGGCGACCGTGCGCAATTTGGCGCCCTTCTCGCTGTCCACGGCGTGCAAGAAGACGCCGTTCAGATAGTAGCGGGTCTCCTCTGTGGAGATCGCAAACCGGGTCTTATCGATCAGTCGGCGCAGATCGCCGGCGCTGATCTCGAATTCCGTCGCATCCTGATCGGCGACCATGGTCTGAAAGTCTGTTGCCGGCAGGGTGGGCAGCGCGAAATTCGACCGTCCGGACCGGATCGCAAGCTGGCGGTTCTCAGGATTGAGCTCCAGCTCCACATCCGCTCCGGCCGGGAGTTTCCGGATCACGTCAAACAGCGTCGACGCCGGTGCGGTCACCGCGCCTTCATGGCCAATTTGGGCCTCTGCGGTGTCCATGGCTTCGATATCCAGATCCGTGGCGGTCAACCGGACGCCTCCGGCCCCGGCCTCGATCAGGATGTTGGAGAGGATCGGAATGGTGTTGCGCCGCTCGACCACGTTCTGGACGTGCGACAAGGCATTAAGGAGCGCGCCGCGTTCTATGGTCAGTTTCATGTCGTCATCTCTTGCTTGACCTAAATTCGACACGCTTCGTGCGCCTGGCACAAATCGAATCGATCCCACCCTCAAAAGAGCGGGCCGTTACCGTTACGATTCTGCAGCAAAATGCAAGCCTCGACACCGCAAGCCACGGGAAATTCCCTAAGCGCCCGCTTCGAGGCTGGCCAAACGTTCGAAAATCCCGTTTTGCGCCCGTTCGATATCGGCGGCCATGTCCGCATCCCCGGCGTCGAGAGCCCGCTTCACTTTCCGATAGGCATGAAGCACCGTCGTATGGTCTTTCTTACGATAGACCATGGCAATCTGGGGATATGACTTCTGCGTCATGACACGAGACAGATACATGGCAATCTGACGCGGATGGCAGATCGACTGCACTTTGCTGCTGCTCTCTATCTCGGACTTCCCGAGATCGAAGGTCTGCATACAGGCGCGTTTGATGTCATCCAGACTTGGTGTCCGCGGCTCGCCGGCAATTCGGCGTATGACCGTTTCGAGCTTCTCCAACGTCGGGACATATTCCCCATAGCCGGTTTCAAGCTGCAAGCTCCACAAAACACCACACAGTTCACGCCCGGGCCCGCGCACGGCAGACACAATCCGCTCCACCATATCTTCGCTCAGAATGAAATTTGGCGTTCCCACTGCGATCAGCTCAGCATGACGTCTGACAATTTCGCGGCGCATCTCTTTACAGGGGAGGCCAACCTCGACCGCCGCGGCGCCGCGCATCTCACTGCTCAGCTCACGGGACAGACCCACCATGTCACCGGGAGCTGTATCCGCTGTGATGATGACATGTCCGCCCTCAGAAGTGACCGCCCGCACGGCGCCGAAAAAGGCCTTGTCGGTTTTCGCCTTGCCGGCGATCCAGTGCAGATCATCAATCATCAGCAATTCATTTTGCTTCACAAAGGCCTGCAATTCCTTCGTATCACCGGCCCGGGCTCCCTCGACGAAGCGGGTCATGAATTCCTCAGCGGACAGATATGCCATCCGCCGGCTGTCGCCGGCCTCGGACGCGGCGGCCTGAATGGCCTTGAGAAGATGGGTTTTGCCCGTCCCGGGCTGACCATAAACGACGATGATACCCGCTGGAATGGGATCGCCATTTGCCACGCGGTGGGCCAGGCCGACCGCACGCCGGTTGGACTCCCCGACCACGAGGCTCGAAAACGTCATGGTCTGCCCCGACACCACGCGGGCCGAGGACCGCGGTGCGGGCGTCTCCACCGCAACCGGGCTGGGCGCGTCCCAGGGGTTGCCGACCATGTCGCGGATCTCGGGATCGATACGCGACCACAGCTGAAACCGCAGCCGCCGGCCCTTCGGGTCAAACTGCCGCCAGGCTTTCTGAAGCGGTCGGGAGAACTCGGCCTCGATCCGGTCGAGTGTAAGCGGGTCCTTCGCCGCGATCAGGATCGCTTTGTTGACCTCGGCGACAAAGCGCACGGAGGACAGCCAGTTCGCATACGTATCCGCCGGGAGACGCCCCCGGACCGCATCGACGGATTTGACCCACAATTCCCTAGCGCCCGGAACATCCTGTACCTTTCGACCCTCGCCGGCCTCACAACCATCAAGCGCACCCATACGCCCCAGAACCCCCATGAGTAGCCCCTTCTTATCCCATTTTCCAGCGGACTCCCTAACGTCCACCGAAGTTGTGTTCAAGACAAACTGCCTCCACTCGGTCCACGAAAAACCAAGCCAAAAATAAACTGTACACAGAGGACTTCGCTGTTGTTCTCATAGTTAACCAGAGCGGGTTTTTGGTTGCAAGTGGCGAAAAATACGAATCCGCGGAGATGCCCTGTTGACTCTGAGGAACCGCCTGAAGCTACAGCCAATTTTTTTTATTTTTTTATCATGGAAGAGCAGTGAACGCCCATGAAGACGGGCCTTTCCGTCTCCCGGTCAGGCTTGGGGGTCCCGGCAAGGGCCTACCCGGTGACACTGGATTGTCACAGGCCCGCAAACACGCAAAAGGCCGGACAGGAGCCCGGCCGGATATCTGAATTTCAGGTGTTAATTTTCATCCGTTCAAGGACGATATTCGGCCGCCTCAGCCCATCGCCCGAATGCGCGCCGACAGCCGGGAGATCTTCCGGGACGATGTATTCTTGTGCAGCACACCCTTGCCGGCCGCGCGCATAATCTCTGGTTGTGCGAGGCGGAAAGCCTCCTGAGCAGCGGACTTATCACCGGAGGAAATGGCTTCTTCCACCTTGCGGACAAAGGTCCGCATACGGGACCGGCGCGCTGTGTTCACGGCCGTGCGTTGCGCAATCTTGCGCACCATTTTCTTGGCTGACTTCGTGTTGGCCATATTCTGCTCCTCGCACCCGCGATCGCCGCGGAAGCGGGTGATTACCCAACCGTCGGAAAGACGTCAATAGGGACACTGGGGTGAATACACATTTCTGGGCAGTGATCAGAGATTCTTGAAATGAGGTTGGCGTTTTTCGACAAAAGCTTCCATGCCCTCGGCCTGATCCTCGGTCGCGAACAGCGAGTGAAACAGGCGTCGCTCCAGCATGACGCCCTGGCTGAGGGGCGTTTCATAGGCGGCATTGATCATTTCCTTGGTCAGCATCGCCGCGGCACGCGGCATGGCCGCGATCTTCTTGGCGACCGCGAGGGCTTCCTCAACCAGCTCATCAACGGCGACGACTCGTGAGACCAGGCCACAGCGTTCAGCCTCTTCAGCATCCATCATGCGACCCGTCAGGCACATATCCATGGCCTTGGATTTCCCCGCAAACCGGGTCAGCCGCTGCGTGCCACCTGCCCCCGGCGACACCCCGATCGTGATCTCAGGCTGACCGAATTTTGCCTTTTCCCCCGCCAGAATGAAATCACACATCATGGCGAGCTCACAGCCCCCACCAAGCGCATACCCGTTCACCGCCGCGATCAGGGGTTTGCGCATGCGCGCAGCCCGCTCCCAATTGCGTGTGATGAAGTCCTCGTAATAGGCCGTCATGTAATCGAGTTCCCGCATCTCCTTGATGTCGGCCCCTGCTGCGAAGGCTTTCTTGGATCCGGTGATGACGACGCAGCCAATGTCCGGGTCGCGGTCAAAGCGATCCAATGCGGTCGTCAGCTCATCCATCAGCTGATTGTTGAAGGCATTCAGCGCGTCCGGACGGTTGAGCGTGATCAGCGCAACCGCGCCGTCGACTTCAGTGAGAAGTGTTTCGTAAGCCATGGGTTCCCTCACAATTGTTTTCTGTTTGCCATGGCCGGTCTGCGGCGGCAATGCCGGCTGCGTAATCCAAACGATGCTCAAGGTCGAGACATTCCGGCTCAGAACACCTTATCGCAGTATCACGCCTCCTCAGCACTGACCGTCCTCAGTCGATAGATGAGATCAAGCGCCTCCCGCGGACTCAGGGTGTCTGGGTCGATCTGCTCAAGCAGGGCCCGGACCCGGTCTGGCGCCGCCCAGTCACTTTCGGCAGGGAGGTCTGACGCGGCCGCAAAAAGGGGTAATGTCTCGAGCTGCCCCGGCTTGGCCTCTAGCTGGCGAAGCACCTGCTCCGCACGGCGGACCGCGGAACGTGGCAGGCCAGCCAGCCGCGCGACCTGGACACCATAAGACCGGTCGGCGGGGCCCGGCTGAACTTCATGCAGGAAAACAAGATCCTGTTTCCATTCCTTGGCGCGCAGGGACAGGTTGGTGGCATGCGGCAACTCTTCGGCAAGACCGGTGAGTTCGTGGTAATGAGTCGCAAACAGCGCACGGCAGCCATTCACATTGTGCAGATGCTCCACCGCGGCCCAGGCAATGGCCAGACCATCATAGGTCGACGTCCCCCGGCCGACTTCATCCAGGATCACAAAGCTGCGGGCCGTGGCCTGGTTCAGAATGGCTGCGGTCTCCACCATTTCGACCATGAAGGTCGACCGGCCCCGCGCCAGATCATCGCTTGCGCCAACCCGGGAAAAGATCCGGTCAACCAGGCCGAGTCGCAAGGATCTCGCGGCCACAAAACAGCCGGCCTGAGCCAGAATAACCGCGAGGCAGGCCTGACGCAGATAGGTTGATTTCCCTGCCATGTTTGGCCCGGTCACAAGACCAAGGCGCGGAATCGGACCGCCGTCTGCGTTCAGGTTGACATCATTGGCCGTAAAGCCCTCACCGGCCTGACGCAGAGCCGCTTCGACCACGGGATGGCGCAGCCCCTCGGACTCAAACACCGGTGCATCACATAGCTCGGGACGCACGCTGCCCGTCTCCTCTGCCCAGAACGCATTTGCCGCCGCAACATCCAGCTCCGCCAGCGCGGCAGAGGCCTTTCCGAGCGCCGGGGCGCTGGCTTCGACCCGGGCGCAGAATCCCTCATAAATAATCAGTTCCCGCGCCTTCGCGCTTTCTTCAGCCCGCGAAATCTTCCCCGCCAGCATACTCAGCTCACTGGTCGAGAACCGGACATTGGACGCCAGGGTCTGACGGTGAATAAAGGTTTCGGCCAAAGGAGCCTGCATCAGCGGGTCCGCCGACCGGGCCGGTACATCGACAAAATAGCCCAGAACATTGTTGAATTTGATCTTGAGCGTGGAGATGCCGGTCTGGTCAATATAGGTCTGCTGAAGGTCGAGAATGACTTTCCGGCTGTCCGCCTTCAGACCCCGGGCTTCATCCAGAGCAGCATCCCAGCCCACCGCCACAAACCCCCCGTCCCGGGCCAGAACCGGCAGGTCCCCGGCGAGGGCCAGCTCCAGATCGTGGGCAAGGTTGGCCAGATCAGGATCCGCACTGAGGGTCAGACCTTGGCAGGCGGTCTCGACGAGGGCCGGCAACGCCAGACGGTTCCGCGCCGTCTCGGCCACACAGGCCTCACCCGACCTCAGTGCCAGGCCGATCGCGGCCAGATCACGGGGACCCCCGCGCCCAAGCCGAAGGCGCCCCTTGGCCCTTTCGAGGTCGGGCGCAGCCCGAAGATGGCCCCGAACGGACCGGCAGAGATCTGGTTCATTCAGGAAGAAGCTGACGGCCGCGTGACGCGCTTCGATCTCAGCACGGTCGACTTCAGGTTCAGCGAGCCTTGCGGCCAGGAGACGTGCACCGGGCGCCGTCAGGGTCCGGTCAACGCAGTGCAGCAGACTGCCGGTCCGGCCCCCGTCAAGGGCCCGATCAATTTCCAAACTGGCTCGCGTGGCCGCGTCGATGGCTACGCGCCCGGACCCGGACCGGCGGGCGGGTGGATCAAGCCGGATCTCTCCCCCGGCCTGTGTCAGGCTGAGATAATCGATCAGCAGGCCGCAGGCCGCCAGCTCGGCGCGGCTGAATGTTCCAAAGCCCTCCAGAGCGGCCAGATGGAAGGCCTGTTTCAGGAGCCGTTCACCCGATGCGGCGCTGGCAGCGGTGCGCGG
>CAJXMY010000008.1 GCA_913056435.1 uncultured Hyphomonadaceae bacterium
GGCCAAACATCGACCGGCAGATCGGCGAGTCCGTTGAGAAGCCGACCTCGCTCCTCGACGAGACGAGCGACGCGAGCGTTCATGGCGTCGCCGTGGTCGAGCGCAACCTCGCCGGCGTGCCTGACACCCGCGAATTTCGACGCGGCCCCGCCTATGCCGGTGTGCACCGGGACCGGCAGGTCGAAATTGCCATCCAGCTGTTTCAGGCCATGGGCATCGAGCGCCACGACAAGGATAAGCGGCAGGACTGGGTGCTGCGCGGCTTCCGGCAATTTGATGCCCCCGTCTCGGTTGTGATTACCTATGACAAGGCGGTCGAGGGCGGCGATATTGCCTCCTTTGACTGCGGTGCCGTGACCAATGCCCTCGTCAACGCGGCCTGGTCCAGGGGGCTGGGCTGTGTCATCAACAGTCAGGGCATCATGCAGTCTCCTGTGGTGCGGGAAGAGGCCGGCATCCCGGATGATGAGGTGATCATGATCTGCGTCGCCATGGGCTGGCCCGATGACACCTTTCCAGCCAATGCGGTGATCTCGAAACGAAAGTCCGTCGACGAGGCCGCCCGGTTTGTCGGCTTCCCCCCGGAAGCCTGAGGCGGGTCACCCCTTTGGGCCGGGGCCAACCTAAAGAGCGCCTCTATAGCTCATTTGCGTAAAATCAATTAGGTGAATGGCACGTGCCGCCCTATCTTGGCAGGCAATGTGGGTCGGCCTGAGTCGCACCCGCGGCCCATCTATCATCAGGAGAGATCATGGATACCGAAAACAAGTGCCCGATCATGGGACATAAGCACCGTCACACCACGACGAGCGCCCTGTCCAATGCAGACTGGTGGCCCAACCAGCTCAACCTCAAAATTTTGGCCCAGAACACTGAGAAATCCGATCCGATGGATCCCGGCTTCGATTATGCCGAAGCCTTCAAGGGGCTCGACTATGAGGCGCTGAAGGCCGACCTTCACGCCCTGATGACCGACAGCCAGGACTGGTGGCCGGCAGACTATGGCCATTACGGCCCGATGTTCATCCGGATGACCTGGCACGCGGCCGGCACCTATCGAGTCACTGATGGCCGCGGCGGCGGCGGCACCGGAGCACAGCGGTTTGCCCCGCTCAACTCCTGGCCCGACAATGGCAATCTGGACAAAGCCCGACGGCTGCTCTGGCCGATCAAACAGAAGTACGGCAAGGCCATTTCCTGGGCCGACCTGCTGATCCTGACCGGAAACGTGGCTCTGGAATCGATGGGCTTCAAACCGTTTGGATTCGGCGGCGGTCGGCCGGACATTTGGGAACCCGAAGGGGATATTTACTGGGGTCCGGAAACCGAGTGGCTGGGCGATGAGCGCTATACCGGGGAACGGATGCTGGGCAACCCGCTCGGCGCGGTCCAGATGGGCCTCATCTACGTCAATCCGGAAGGCCCGAACGGCAATCCCGATCCGTTGAAATCCGCCTATGATATTCGCGACACCTTTGCCCGCATGGCGATGAATGATGAGGAAACCGTTGCTCTGGTTGCTGGCGGACACACTTTCGGCAAGGCCCACGGCGCGGGCGACGCAGCCCATGTCGGCGCAGAGCCTGAAGGGGCGCCTCTGGAAGCACAGGGGCTGGGATGGCACTCCACCCATGGCACGGGCAAGGGTGGCGACGCCATCACCTCGGGCATCGAGGGGGCCTGGACAGCCAACCCGACCCAGTGGGACAATGGTTATTTCGACGTTCTGCTGGGCTATGAGTGGGAACTGACCAAGAGCCCGGCCGGAGCCAATCAGTGGACCCCGAAAGCCGGACAGGGGGCCCCGGAGGCCCCCGCGGCACACGACAGCTCGCGGACCGAGCCCCTGATGATGACCACGGCCGACATGGCCCTGAAAATGGATCCGGATTACGCCAAGATCTCGAAGCGGTTCCAGGAGAACCCGGATCAGTTCGCGGATGCCTTTGCCCGGGCCTGGTTCAAGCTCCTGCATCGCGATATGGGCCCGAAAGCCCGTTATCTCGGACCGGAAGTTCCGGCAGAAGAGCTGATCTGGCAGGATCCTGTTCCGGCGCAGGACGGCGCCCTGATCGATGCAACCGACATTGCAGAGATCAAGACCGTCATCGCGGCAGCGGGCATCCCGAATGCCAAGCTGATCTCCACCGCATGGGCATCGGCCGTCACCTATCGCGACTCCGACAAGCGCGGAGGGGCGAACGGGGCCCGCATCCGTCTGGCGCCAGCCAGAGACTGGGACATGAACACACAGGCCGATGTGGCCAGCGTGATCTCTGTTCTGGAAGGGATCCAGGCCGACTTCAACGCCAAGGGGGCCAAGAAGGTCTCTGTCGCCGACCTGATCGTCCTCGCCGGTGGCGTCGGTATCGAGCAGGCCGCAACGGCAGCCGGCCACACGGTGACCGTGCCGTTCACCCCCGGTCGGACCGATGCGACACAGGAGATGACCGAGGTCGACTCCATTGCCTATCTCGAACCGACCGCAGACGGTTTCCGCAACTATTATCAGGGTGGTCAGGACGTGGTCGCCGAAGAGCTGCTGCTCGACAAAGCCTGTCTGCTGACCCTGACAGCCCCTGAAATGACGGTGCTGGTTGGGGGCATGCGGGCACTCGACACCAATGTGGGCGGCACGCCGGTCGGGATCTTCACAGATACGCCCGGCACGCTGACGAATGACTTCTTCACCAACCTGCTCGACATGAGCACGGAGTGGAAACCAAGCCCGAGCTCAGACAATCTGTATGAGGGCCGGGACCGGGCCACCGGCAAGATGAAGTGGACCGCTTCGCGGGTCGACCTGGTCTTCGGGTCCAATTCACAGCTCCGGGCGCTGGCCGAGGTCTATGCCTGCGATGACGCGAAGGAGAAGTTCGTTGCCGACTTCGTGGCAGCCTGGACCAAGGTGATGAACCTCGATCGCTACGATCTGGCCTGAGCCGGACAGGCTCGGCACCGTCCGGCCTGACAGAGATGAGCGGCGCCTTCCCCGGAAGGCGCCGTTTTTCTGTGCGGTTCTGTAACGCACCGCACCCCATCCCCTGGCGAACAGCCTTGACCATTCAGACGGGCCGCTTTCTTCTCCTCCCATGCAAGCCCTTCTTCCCCTCGGCGCAGATATTGGCGCCCTGCTCAAAACCCGCGGCCAGACCATTGGCATCTCTGAATCATCGACAGGTGGCCTGATCTCCGCCGCCCTGCTGGCACCCGCCGGCGCCTCCGCCTGGTACCGTGGCGGCGGCATCATCTATGCCGCGCCCGCCTTTCGAGGCCTGATGCGCCTTGAGCGCAAAGACATGGAGGGCCTGCGCTCTGCCACGGAGCCTTATGCCGCCCTCATGGCCCGGACCATACGGCAGCGGGTTCGCGCCGACTGGGGTCTCAGCGAAACCGGTGCCGCCGGCCCCGCGGGCAATCCCTATGGGGACGCCGCCGGTCACTGCTGCATGGGCCTGGCGGGTCCGGACGGCGACACGCTCAGCTGGACGCTGGAAACTGGCGACTCCGACCGCGTCGCCAATATGCTGCGATTTGCCGAGTTTGCCCTGCTCCACCTGCGCGATACTCTGCGTCAGGGCGCGGACAGTCTGGACACTGCCGCCCACGACGTGTGAACTGGCCCTGTAAAGGCAGACCCTGAGGAGACGAGATGAAGATTTCAGACCAGACACCGCTGATTGTCACAGGGGGGGCTTCCGGCCTCGGGCGGGCCACCGCCGAGGCCTTCGCCGCCGCTGGCGCCCCGGTGGCCATCTTCGACATCAATGAGGATGCGGGAAACGCGGTCGCCGAGGCCATTGGCGGGGTCTTCTGTCACGTCAATATTCTCGATGAAGACTCCGTTGTGGCGGGCTTCGAAAAGGCCCGCGCGCATCAAGGCCAGGAACGGGTTTGCGTTCACTGTGCGATGACCTCGAAAGGCGGGAAGACACTGGCCTTCGACAAGACCAGCATGGGCTATAAGCGCCTGTCGACTGAAGATTACGAGTTCGGCGTGCGCGGCATCCTCGTCGCCTCTTATCGTATCGCGTCACACGCCGCGCTGGGCATGTCGACCCTCGACCCCCTCGAGGACGGCGAGCGCGGCGCGATCACGCTGACGGCGTCCGTGGCCGCCCAGGATGCCCAGATCGGGCAAGTGGTCTATGGCTCGGCGAAAGCGGGCGTGAATGGGCTGGTCCTGCCCTTGGCCCGTGATCTCATGAATCTTGGCATCCGGGTCAATGCCATCATGCCGGGCATTTTCGCCACACCGCTCATGCTGGGCGCCCCGCAACCGGTCCTCGACAGCCTTGCCGCCTCGGTGCCGTTTCCCAAGCGGCTCGGCAAACCGGAAGAGTTTGCCTCGCTCGCCATGGAGCTGGCCCGGAACACCTATTTCAATGGTCAGGCGCTGCGTCTGGACGGGGCCATCCGCATGGCCCCGCGCTAGGCCTTCAGACCGTCCCCGGCCTCCTGACCCTGCAAATGGCGGGTCCGGCGCATGGTGGGAAACAGGACCGCCCAGGCCCCAGCGATGCCAATGGCCGCGTAGCCACCTGCGACCACGGTGAAAACGGTTCCCCATTTTGCCGCCATGAAGCCGGCCCGGGCCTCCCCGAGCTCGTTCGACGCGCCGATGAAAATGGAATTCACCGCATTGACCCGGCCACGGACGTCATCAGGGGTCCAGAGCTGCAGCAGGATCTCCCGGATATAGACCGAGATCATGTCGAACCCGCCAATGCAGAGCAGCGCCAGAATGGACAGCCAGACGGTTGTCGACTGGCCGAACACCACCGTCGCGGCACCGAACAGTGCCACGCTGGCAAACAGGATTTTGCCCGCATGGTCCCGGATCGGCGTCACCGCCAGAACCGCAACCACGGCGATCGCGCCAACGCCCGGTGCCGCCCGCAACAGGCCCAGCCCCATCGGGCCGAGCTCGAGAATGTCGCGGGCATAGACCGGCAGCAGCGCCACCGCGCCGCCCAGAAGAACCGCGAACAGGTCCAGCGAGATGGCGCCCAGAACAACTTTCTGCTTCCAGACATAGCGGAACCCACCCAGAACCATGCTCAGGCTGGACCCGGTCCCACCCCGGGCCTGCTCCGGTTTTGGAATGGCAAAAATCAGGAGGCTCGACAGCACGAGCGCGACGGTCGAGACACTGTAGGCGGTCTGCGCCGACACGCCATAAAGCAGCCCCCCGGCAGCGGGTCCAACAATCGCTGCCAGCTGCCAGGATGAGGCCGACCACCCGACCGCATTGGCAAAGTCTTCCCGGGGAACAATGTTGACCGCCAGCGCGGCCGATGCCGGTGACAGGAAAGCCCGGGCAATGCCAAACACGGTCAGGACTCCGAGGACGTAGATCGGGTCGAACTGACCCGTGACGGCGAGGGTCAGAATGGTCCCCGCGCAGGCGGCCTCGACCATGGCCGACAGGCCCATAATGTTTCGCCGTCCGAACCGGTCGGCCGCGACGCCCGTGACGAGGACCAGAAGCAAGGCCGGCGCGAACTGCACCAGACCAATCCATCCCAGCAGGGCCGGATTCTGTGTCTGGTCATAGATCTGCCAGGCGACCGCGACCGACAGGATGTTCACCGCGAAGGCGGCGAGGAACCGGGCGGTAAAATAGCGCCTGTAGGCGCTGTGCCGGAAGGCCGAAAATCCCTGTGCCATGTGCACCGTCCTGTCCTGTTGCAACGGGGTCCGCCAATGTCACGCGGACTCCCGACCCATTCCCGCCGGGAGCCGCCTGAAACGTCGCGGTGAACCGCAGCCCCTCCCCGGTTTTTCAGGGATAAACCCCTGCCAATCCCCGCCAATGCCTCTATAGTTCACTCTATGTCCAGCCCGAATCAACACAAGAAGATCTCTGATCTCGCCGCGCCGCGTCCGCCCCAGGCCGTGGCCGGGGCCGGGGCCTATCTGACGGGCCTCAACCCGGAACAGAGCGACGCGGTCCAGACCCTGGACGGGCCGCTTCTGGTCCTCGCCGGCGCTGGTACGGGCAAGACACGAGTCCTGACCACGCGCCTCGCCCACATTATCGCGTCTGGAAAAGCCTATCCCAGTCAGACACTTACCGTTACGTTCACCAATAAAGCCGCACGCGAGATGCGGGATCGGGCACTCGCCCTGACGGGACAGGCCGGGGAGGGCCTGCGCTGGCTCGGGACGTTTCATTCCATTGCGGCCCAGATGCTGCGTCAGCACGCCGAGCTCGCCGGCCTGAAATCCTCCTTCCCCATCCTCGATACGGATGACCAGATCCGCCTGTGCAAGCAGGTGATTGAAGCTGAGGACATTGATCCGAAGCGATGGACCCCGCGCTATCTGGCCAGCCTCATCGATGGATGGAAAAACAAGGCACTCATGCCAGATCGTGTTCCCGAGAGCGACGCTTACACCTTCGCCGACGGCAAGGGGATCCAGTGCTACAAGCTGTACCAGTCCCGCCTCAGCGTTCTCAATGCCTGTGATTTTGGAGACTTGCTCCTGCACATGATCCGGATCTTTCAGGACAATCCGGACCTGCTTGCGGACTATCACAGGAAATTCAGATACATCCTTGTCGACGAGTATCAGGACACCAATGTCGCCCAGTATCTCTGGCTCCGGCTGCTAGCACAGGGGTCCGGGAATCTTTGCTGTGTCGGTGATGACGACCAGTCGATCTATGGCTGGCGCGGCGCCGAAGTCGACAATATTTTACGGTTCGAGAAGGACTTCCCCGGGGCCAAAGTGATCCGCCTTGAGCGCAATTACCGGTCTACAGAACCCATACTGGCCGCAGCGGCCAGCGTCATTTCACACAATCAGGGACGGCTTGGGAAAACACTTTACGTCGGGGGTGACTGGGCCGGGGATCCGGATGCTGAGAAAGTACATGTCAGGGGCCTGTGGGATGGCGAAGCCGAGGCCCGCATGGTCTGTGATGAGATAGAGGCCTGGACCGCCAAAGGACGCGCCTATCGAGATTGTGCTGTTCTCGTGCGAGCCTCGTGGCAAATGCGCCTGTTCGAAGAACGCATGATCCTGCTGGGGATCCCGTATAAGGTCATTGGAGGACCCCGTTTTTTCGAACGCGCCGAGATCCGGGATGCAATGGCCTATTTGCGCCTTATCCGGTCTCCGGATGACGATCTGGCGTTCGAGCGCGTCGTGAACCAGCCCAAACGGGGTGTTGGCAATACGACCGTACAGAAATTACAACGCTATGCCCGCGAAGATGGCCGGAGCCTCTCTGTCCTCACGCCGATGGTCCTGCAAACCGACGAGATCAAAGGCCCCGGCAAGCGTGGTCTCAGCCGCTTCATCGACCAGATCCGGGGCTGGCGTGAGCAGTATCAGAGCGGCTTGTCCCACACCGAACTGGTACAGGTCGTTCTGGACGAGTCTGGTTATACGGACATGCTGCAAAAAGACCGTTCGCCTCAAGCCCAGACCCGACTCGATAATCTCAAAGAACTGGTCAATGCCATGGGCGAATTCGATTCACTCGAAGGCTTCCTCGAGCATGTTGAACTCGTGATGGAGACGGCGAGCTCGGGAACCGGGGACGAAGTTCAGATTGTCACCCTGCACGGCGCGAAGGGCCTCGAGTGGCCCCTGGTATTCTTGCCCGGCTGGGAAGAAGAAGTGTTCCCCTCCCGGCGCTCCCTTGACGAAAGTGGCCGAAAGGGGCTCGAGGAAGAAAGGCGGCTGGCCTATGTCGGCATCACCCGGGCCTGCGAAGTCTGCCGCATCTCGTTTGTGGCCAATCGTCAGATCTTTGGTCGCTGGCAGTCGGTTTTACCAAGTCGTTTTGTTGATGAATTACCCGCCGAACATGTCGAGGCAAACTCCGAAACCGGATACTCCAGCCTGCCAGGCGGCGAAGACGGCTTTACCGGCTCTCTCCAGGATCTTGGGAAGAGATCCGATTACAGCTCTCCGGGGTGGCGTCGACTGAAACAAAATGCTTCGGATATCGACACCGCGCCCGTCATTGAAGGACGAGCCACCCTGATCGCGTCCGAAATCCAGTCCGCCGGCTTTGCCCTCGGACAGCGCATTTTCCACGAGAAATTCGGCTATGGAAAAATCATTGATGCCAACGGCACGAAGCTCAAGGTCGCCTTCGAAAAAGCCGGCTTGAAAAAAGTTATCTCGACATTCGTGCGGGCCGCCTAATGCTTTGCCGCTTCATCTTCATTGTTGAGGCCATCCCAGAACTTGCGGACACGTCCCATAAAGCCCTCGCTTTCCGGATTGCAGTCTGCCCCTGAACAGTCGCAGAATTCCCGCAAAATTTCTTTCTGCCGTGAGGTCAGATTGCGCGGCGTCTCAACAAACAGCTCGATAAACAGATCACCTGTCTGATGGCTGCCGCGAAGGCTTGGCATGCCTTTTCCGCGCAGCCGCAGTTTCCGACCTGTCTGGGCGCCTTCGGGAATGGTCACGCGCGCCCGTCCTCCTGAAATGGTCGGAACCTCGATCTCACCCCCTAAGGCGGCCGTCGCCATAGACACAGGGGTCCGGCAATACAAATTTGGCCCGTCGCGTTCGAAGATATCGTGCTCGCCGACATCGACGAAAATATATAGGTCCCCTTTTGGCCCGCCCCGGGCCCCGGGCTCCCCCTCACCCGACAAACGAATGCGCATCCCGGATTCAACACCCGCCGGAATTTTTACCGACAAATTGCGTTCTTCCTGGATCTGGCCGACACCACCACAGGTCTTGCAAGGCTTGCTAATGACGGTTCCCCGGCCGGCGCATCGCGCGCACGTCCGTTCCATTGTGAAGAAGCCCTGTTGGGCCCGAACACGACCTGCGCCGGCACAGGTCTGACAGGTCTCCGGCTTGGTTCCCGGCGCTGCGCCAGAGGCCTCACAGGCGCTGCAATCGGTCGTACCCGGGACGTTGATGGTGATGTCCTTACCGGAAAATGCATCCTCAAGCCTGATGTCGAGATCGTACCGCAGGTCTGCACCTCTCTGTGGCCCCGCATTACGCCGACCGCCACCAAAAGGGCCCGCCCCGCCAAATACCTGACTGAAGATATCCTGGAAAATATCACCGGGATCGCCGCCGCCGAACGGGCTTCCGTTCCCTCCCATACCGCCTTCAAAAGCAGCGTGCCCGAAGCGGTCATACGCTGCTTTCTTGTCCGGGTCGGAGAGAACGGCGTATGCTTCTCCCACTTCTTTGAACTTCGCCTCAGCCGCCGCGTCTCCCGGATTCTGATCCGGGTGGTACTGCATTGCCAGTTTTCTGTAGGCGCTTTTCAGCGCCTTCTCGTCAACTGATCTGTCGACGCCGAGCACGTCATAGTAATCGAGCTTACTCATAGAGACCCTTATCGAGACCTAGGCCGGACCAAAGGCGGAAGTGGGGGTTTTTATCTGTTGATACAAGAGGAAGCCCCTCTTAACCCGTCTTTTTCACCTGCGTTTCCCCAAGAATCAGGGAGGCAATCTCCTTAGGAACAATCATCAAGGTCTGCTCCAGACTTGTGTCCCAATCCTCTAGGAGCTGAGCCGCACGACGGCTCTGCGTCCGCTGGGCATGCTCTGCCACAAGGCCTCGGAAGACGTCGGCGTGGGAGGCCGGCAAATCTGGCAACCGGTACCAATCGATGGCATCCGGGTTGGCAACCTGCTCAAACCGACTTTCAGGATCCCAAATAAAAGCGACTCCACCTGTCATCCCGGCCCCGAAATTATCTCCGACACCTCCAAGGATCGCGACTCGGCCACCTGTCATATACTCACAGCCATTGGCTCCACAGCCCTCAACAACGGCATCGGCCCCAGAATTACGGACAGCGAAGCGTACCCCGGCCTGGCCAGCGGCGAACAGTTTGCCCGATGTCGCCCCATACAGGCAGGTGTTGCCGATAATGGTGTTGTTCCCAGCCTGAAAAGAGGCTGTCGTTGGCGGACGCAGCTGAATGGTGGCGCCGGACAAGCCCTTTCCGACGTAATCATTGGCATCACCAACAACATCGAGCAGCAAGCCCTGCACACTGAACGCGCCAAGGGACTGGCCGGCACTGCCATCCAGACGAATATGCAACCGGCCCTCAGGCAGGTCTTTTTCTCCGAACCGGCGGACAATATGCGAACTTGACCTGGCCCCGATGGAGCGCTGGACATTCTGTACCTCATACTGGAGCTGCATTTTCTCGCCACGCGCGAAGAAAGGCTCGCCATCCCTCAGGATCTGATCATCAAGCGTTCCCGGGACTTCTTCGCGACGCGTCGGCTGATACTGGACCCGATCCTCGGTATCGACCCGGACGAGAAGAGGGTTCAGATCCAGATCATCAAGGTGCGGCGCACCGCGAGACACCTGAGCCAAAAGGTCTGTCCGACCAACCGCCTCATCCAGCGAAGATAGCCCTAGGCTTGCGAGAATCCGTCGAACATCTTCCGCAAGGAAGCTCATCAGGTTCACTACCTTGTCCGCATTCCCCGTAAATTTCTGTCGTAGAGATTCGTCCTGCGTACAGACGCCGACGGGGCAGGTATTGGAGTGACACTGGCGCACCATAATGCACCCCATGGCCACCAGTGCCGCAGTCCCAAGGCCATATTCTTCAGCGCCAAGCATTGCCGCAATGACGATGTCCCGGCCAGTCCGCAAACCACCATCGGTCCGCAACGTCACTTTGTCCCGCAAATTGTTGAGACTCAGGACCTGGTGCGCTTCAGCCAAACCCATTTCCCAAGGCAGGCCGGCATATTTGATGCTGGTTTGAGGACTCGCGCCGGTCCCCCCCACACCGCCGGCAATCAGGATGACATCGGCACGGGCTTTTGCGACACCGGCCGCAACGGTCCCGAGGCCCGATTGAGCCACCAGTTTAACACAGACGCGCGCATCTGGATTGATCTGCTTGAGATCATAAATCAGCTGTGCCAGATCCTCGATCGAATAGATATCGTGATGCGGCGGCGGGCTGATGAGGGTCACACCGGGGGTCGCATGGCGGTTCTTCGCAATGAACTCAGTGACCTTGAAACCCGGAAGCTGCCCACCCTCACCCGGCTTGGCGCCCTGCGCGATCTTGATCTCAATTTCGCGACAATGGTTCAGATACTCTGCTGTGACCCCAAACCGGCCCGACGCAACCTGCTTGACGGCAGAATTCATATTGTCGCCATTGGGCAGCGGCGTGTAGCGTTCCCTGACCTCGCCGCCCTCGCCGGAGACCGACTTCGCGCCAATGCGGTTCATTGCAACGTTCAAAGTACCATGTGCTTCGGGGCTAAGAGCCCCTAAGGACATGCCAGGCGTCACGAAACGCTTACGAATCTCGTTGACCGACTGAACCCTGTCCAATGGATGGGCGGGGCCTGCGGGTTTAAAGTCCATCAGGTCACGAAGCTGTATGGGCTGGTCACGATGGCTCACCGCCTGCTGATAACGCTCATACAGGTCGTAATCGCCTCGATCACATGCTGCCTGCAACATATGGATCAGGTTCCCGTCCAGAGCATGAGGTTCAGACTTCGCGCGAAGCCGGTAAAACCCGCCGACAGGCAGCGCCACGACATCTTCGTCAAAGGCCTGTTCATGCCGTGTCATGGCATTCTCTTCCAGACCGGCGAGACCGAGCCCTGAAATCCGGCTGGTCATCCCCGGGAAATAATCTGCGACAAGCGCCCGCGACAAGCCCAGAGCTTCAAAATTGTAACCGCCCCGATAAGAGGAAATTACCGAAATCCCCATTTTTGAGAGGATCTTGAGAAGCCCCGCCTCAATAGCCTTTTTGAAGTTCTGTACCGCTCCATCTAGCGGGCACTCTCCCAACAATCCCCGGGCATGCCGGTCCGCGATCGCATCCTGAGCCAGATAGGCATTGACGCAGGTGGCGCCGACGCCGATTAGAACGGCAAAATAGTGGGTATCGATGCACTCTGCAGACCTGACCGTCAGCGAACAGAAGGTTCGCAGTCCCTGCGCCACGAGATGGCTGTGCACCGCGCCGGTGGCAAGGATCATTGGAAGCGCCACCCGATCAACAGACTGGTTTTCATCGGTTAGAACAATATGCTCGCGACCGGCCCGGACGGCATCTTCTGCCTCCTGTCGGATACGGGCCAGAGCGTCCTTCATAGCACCGCCGCTGCCTGTGGCTCTTTCTGCCTCGAAGGTGCAGTCAATGACCTGAACGCCCTCCCCCAGCAACTCAACGAGTCGGGTATACATTCCGGTGGTGAGAACAGGGCTCTCCAGAACGAAGACATCCTGTTGCGTCGGGTCCGTGACCAGCACATTTCCCAAATTCTTGAACCGCGTCTTGAGGCTCATGACGCGGTCCTCTCTGAGCGGGTCCACAGGAGGGTTTGTAACTTGCGAGAAATTTTGACGGAAGAAGTGACTGAGTGGACGAAACGTCTCTGACAGCACGGCGACGGGGCTGTCATCTCCCATGGAGCCGATCGCCTCTTTGCCCGTTTCGGCCATCGGCGCAAGGATCAGTTCCAGTGTTTCCAGCGTAAATCCAGAAACCGACTGGCGCCGCAAAAGATCTTCAGTTCGGAAAAGCCGGGGTTCCTCGCCCTTAGAGAGCTCCTTATCGAGATCCCGGACATTGGTGATCCAGGAATCATAGGGATGCTCATCAGCAATCTTGTCCACGATCTCATTATGCTCGTAAAAACGGCCTTCCTGAAGATCAGCCGCGATCATGCCGCCGGCCTGGACATGCCCGCGGCGAACCACCTCATGACCGGCGAGCGGACACATGCCGGTTTCGGATCCCACGGCGAGAATGCCGTCGCCCGTCAGGGCATAACGCAGTGGCCGCAGCCCATTCCTGTCAAGGCCCGCGACCGCCCAGCGGCCATCATAAGCACATATGGCCGCCGGGCCGTCCCATGGCTCCATCACGGAGTTACAATAGGCATACAGCGCCCTGTGTTTTTCGGGAATGATAGAGGCGCGCTTAGACCAAGCCTCGGGAATTAAGAGGGCCTTTGTCGTAGGCGCCGTCCGGCCTGCCTTGCAAAGAATCTCAAACACGGCATCCAGGGCCCCCGAGTCCGACTGCCCTTGAGGCACAACCGGTTTCACATCCTCAACATGCTCACCGAAGGAGCCCGAGACCATCTTGATCTCATGGCTTTTCATCCAGTTGAGATTGCCTCTCAACGTGTTGATCTCGCCATTATGGGCCAGCATGCGGAAAGGCTGCGCCAGCGACCATTGGGGAAAAGTATTGGTGGAGTAACGCTGATGATAGATGGCGATCGCAGAAGTAAACCGGTCATCCTTCAGGTCGAGATAGAAGTTATCGATATCCTCCGCGAGGAACATTCCCTTATATATCAGTGATTTATGGCTAAGGGAGCAGATATAGAATCCCGGAATACCCGCCTCCCGGGTCCGGCGCTCAATCCGCCGGCGGCAGACATAAAGATCCCGCTCCAGAGTCTCTGGATCCCGACCCCGCCCATCCCGGAACATAATCTGTTCGATCTCCGGGCGCGTATCCTGTGCCTTCTGGCCAATGACGGAAATATCCACGGGCGGCTGACGCCAGCCATAAATGTAGAAACCAAAGTGCAGGATCTCTGTTTCGACAATCGAGCGCGCAGCTTCCTGCTGGCTCAAATCGGTCCGGGGCAGGAAGATCTGCCCAACACAAATCGGATCCTCAGTCGGTTCATGACCCGTCCGCGACACCTGCTCCCGGAAGAAGGCCTGCGGCACCTCGATCCGGATACCCGCTCCATCGCCGGTCTTGCCATCCGCGTCGACGGCACCCCTGTGCCAGACGTTCTTCAGCGCCTTAATGCCCATCTCGACAATATCCCGACTGGGCCGGCCATCAAGTGCCGCCACAAGCCCGACCCCACAGGCGTCGTGCTCATGGGCTGGGTCATACGCATTGGCCGCGATCAGCTTCTCGCGTTGCTCAAGGTAGGATTCGATCGTCTTCGTCATGGTCTACTCCGCCGCGACTGCGTTAGTTTTGGCCATGTCCTTCATGGCCAGATGCATTTGCTCGGCAGCATCACGCCCATCCCGTACGGCCCAAACAACGAGGGATGCACCGCGAACAATATCGCCGGCCGCGTAAACCCCCGGCAGGCTGGTCTGCATTGTCTTGAAATCTATCCGCACAGCCCCCCAGCGATTGACGGTGAGTGCGGGCTCACTGAACAGGGCGGGAAGGTCTTCCGGATCGAAGCCCAACGCCTTGATGACCATATCGGCGGGGAGATCGAATGTTTCCGCCGTGCGCTCCGGGGATTGTCGTCCGGAGGCGTCCGGGGCGCCGAGCTTCATACGCCGGACCTTGACGGCCTTGACCGCATTATCCTTTGTTTCGAGAACGGCCTCGGGGCCCGACAGCCACTCGAAAACCACGCCCTCTTCCTCGGCGTTCGCGACCTCGCGCTGGGAGCCGGGCATATTGGTCCGATCCCGACGGTACAAACAGGTGACCTTCCGCGCGCCCTGACGAACGGCGGTACGCACACAATCCATCGCCGTATCACCGCCACCAATAACCACGACTTTTTTCCCCGCGGCGTTCAACGTGCCGTTCTTGAAGGCCGGGATCTCATCGCCGAACCCCAGGCGATTTGAGACGGTGAGATAGTCTAGCGCGGCGGAGACCCCATTCGCACCGATCCCCGGAACTTGAAGATCGCGGGCTTTATAGACCCCTGTGGCGATAAGAACCGTATCATGCTGGTCTCTCAGGTCCTGCAGGCTGACCGTGTCTCCAACCGCACACCGAAAGCGGAACTCGATGCCCCCCTCCTCAAGCCAACGGATGCGCCGCTCCACAATATCCTTCTCAAGCTTGAAGCTCGGAATACCGTAGACGAGAAGGCCGCCTCCGCGATCATAGCGGTCATAAACGGTCACCTGATAGCCCTTGCGGCGCAGCTGCTCGGCCGCCGCAAGGCCCCCAGGCCCGGCCCCAATGATCCCGGCAGACTGGGGCCGCTCACGCGGGGGCTTGAGCGGCTTGACCCACCCCTGCTCCCAGGCCGTGTCCGTAATGTAGCGTTCGATCGAACCAATGGTAACAGTGCCGTGTCCTGATTGTTCGATCGTACAAATCCCCTCGCACAGGCGATCCTGGGGGCAGATCCGACCACAAATTTCTGGCATATTGTTCGTCGCAGACGACATCGCATAGGCTTCTTCGAGTCGCTCTTCTGCAGTCAGCTTCAACCAATCCGGAATGTTGTTCTGCAAAGGGCAGCCCTGCTGACAGAACGGCACACCGCATTGTGAGCAGCGACCGGCCTGTGCCTGAGCCGCATCAGCGGAATAATCGTCATAGATCTCACCAAAATCCTTTCGACGCGCCTTGGCCGATCGTTTCGCGGGCATCGACTTTTCAACTCGAATAAAGTTCAGCATCTTACTGGACATGGCTTTCTCCAAATCTGGTTGGAGTGGTACAGGGTCGGCCTACCCCTCCGCAAGAGCCCGCTTCACTGAATTTCTCATTATGATATTTATTCAGAGGAAAATGAGCCAGTTTTTTCAGTGGTCCGGCCCCGTCAAATTTTTTACTTATTATTTTGATATGCATGAAAGAGTCTAGTCTTCCACCGCAACTCTGCTCAAAGTGGCGCTTTAGCTCGGAGAGCCCTTAATGTCGTTGCTTCAACTGCTGCTCATCTCACTGATTCAGGGCGTAACCGAGTGGCTTCCCATCTCGTCCTCCGGGCATGTTCTGCTGGCGGCAGACTTTCTTGGCCTTGAGGGCCGGGATGAATATCTCATCAACGCCATGGCCCACCTCGGAACGTTGCTTGCCGTCCTCATTTATTTCTGGCGTGACATGCTCAGGGCGGCGTCTGGCCTGCCCGAGCTTGTGCGGTCCCCGTTCCAGGATAAGCCCCTGAGTCCATCAGGCGACCTCGCCCGTCACATTCTCCTGTCTCTGCCCATCGCTCTGGCCGTGATCCTGCTTTATGAAACAATGCTCCCTGACGATGCCAAAACGGCGCTGCGCAGCGTCTGGACGGTTGGGGCCACAACGATTCTGTTTGGCCTCGCCCTTTGGTGGGCTGACATCAAAGGCCCTCAGATAAGAACCGTCGAAACAATGAGCCTAAAGGACTCCATCCTGATTGGCGCCAGCCAGGCAATCGCCGCACTGCTGCCCGGCACGAGCCGGTCCGGCATTACCATGACCCTTGCCCGGGCTCTGGGTTACGAGCGCACCGAGGCGGCCCGTTTTTCCATGCTCATTGGGGCGCCACTCCTTGCGGCAGCTGGCCTTTATGCGCTGTTACAACTTGCCGGCGCCACGGAAGCGGGGGTGGCCACGCTGCAGGATGGCCTGATCGTCGCCGTACTGTCCTTTGGGTCCGGCTTCGCCTCCATTTTCGTGCTAATGGCTCTCCTGGCCCGGATCAGCTTCCTGCCCTTTGTCATTTACCGTCTGATTCTGGGCGCTCTTCTGCTCATTGGTGCGCCCTGGCTTGGGCTGATCTGAGGTTCAGCCTCACGAGGGTTGATGGTACTGACCATAAGGGCGGTATCGCCACAAATAAGAGGGTACGATCGCCTCGACGCTCTCAACGGTCGTAATGCCGAGATCGCTTAAGGTCAGCGCCTCGTCGGCGACCACATTGTCAGTCTTAAGCAGCGCCACCTGATCTCCGGTCAGCGGAGGGGGGCCAAATAACCCGCTGGATAGAGGCCAGACATAGCGGAACAAAGCCCCGAACGTCCGCCCCATCAGACTGGCCAAAAAGAAAGGGACCGGAAGCGCGAAGCGTCGGCGGTCGATCACCTCGCAGATCAGGGCGTAAAGCTCCCGGAAGGTGTAAATAGAGGGGCCACCCAGTTCATAAGTCCGTCCAGCTGCCGCTTCCCGGTCAACGGCTTGCGCGATGGCGGCGGCGACGTCCCCGGCATATACAGGCTGAACACGGGTATGACCGCCGCCAATGGCCGGCAAAAACGGCGCCACATTCGAAAGAGGATGGCTTGCCATCGCCGCAAACCGATTAAAGAAGTCATCCTCAGGACCAAAGACGATCGATGGACGCAGAATCGTTGCCTCGGGGCATTGGGCCAGAATACCGGCCTCAGCCTGAGCCTTGGTCCGGGCATAAGCAGATGCGGAGGCCGGATCAGCCCCGATCGCAGAAACATGAACCAACCTCCTGATGCCCCGCTCCGCGCAGGCTTCCGCCACCAGAAGAGCACCATCCCGCTGTGCCCCAGCGAAATTCTGCTTACCGCGCTCAAACAGAATGCCAACCAGATTCACCGCGGCATCGGCTCCCTCCAATGCGGTAAGGATCGATGGCTTGTTCCGGATATTCGCCTGAACGATATCGACCCATCCTGGCGGCCCGGCCAAACGAACATCACCCGCAAGATTGGGCCGGCGCACGGCGATCCGAACCCGGTAACCGGCTTCGACAAGCTGCCTCGCGGCATAACGACCAATGAAGCCGGAACCGCCGAAAAGGGTGACAAGGCCTTTAGACATGTAAGTATTTTCCCGCAGAACAGAGATTTCGACGCCCGGCTTTGATCATGCTTGGCGTCTCTTGTCCATGTGCCTTATGGCGCTGGGCGGGTCCTCTAAGATTTTACTCGTTGACGAAGCCGCTCATGGCTTCTACATCGCCTCCACCAAGCCGTGCCCAGATGGCGGAATTGGTAGACGCGCACGGTTCAGGTCCGTGTGCCGCAAGGCGTGGAGGTTCGAGTCCTCTTCTGGGCACCATTGGATGATCCAATACCGTTCAATCAGATATAACTTTTCCAATAAAACCAAGAGAGTGAGACCATTCTGGGTCGGACCGTTGTCCGATTTCGTCATCTCCGGATGAGTTAGGTCGGCGGGCGGAAGCGAGCGGAGCCGAAGCTGCCCCCACATCTTATCGTGGAAATCTCGCTGGGCTGCTGGAGCCCGGCCCGGACGAGTAGTTTGTAGAGCTGACAGTCTGGAACGACATCTGGAGTTTTGGGCAGGAGCAGAGTGCGAACTTGCAATCCTCCAATTAAATCTCTGAGGTGCGATTATACCAAATCCGGGTGAAGCTTCGCATCGGTTCCACCATCTGCAAATACGACCGACCCACAGAGATGTTCACTCGCTTCAGAAAGCATGAAGCGCATAATGTTGGCGATGTCTTTGGCGGTCGCTTCCCGACCGGTCCATGGCGATATGGACGCGAAACTCCGATAAGTCTCTCCCATGTCCTCGTCCTTATAAGCATCTTCCGTCATAGGTGTTAGCGTCACACCCGGCGCGATGGCGTTTATCCGCAAGCCGGTCCGAGCGAAGGCTTCCGTATTTTTCCGCATCCAAAGTATGAGCGCTCGTTTCGATCCCGCATATGCAGCGTGAGCCGTCACTGTCTCTGCATGCCCCAACGCACGCGCCTCGTTTTGGGTGAGGCAAGTTTGAACCATAGGCTCATCGGAGCTGATCATCCTGGCAGAATTCGACGCGACCAGAAGGACAGTCCCCCGCTTGCGGGCAATCAGCCCCTGAAGACCCACAACCATGTCGACAACGCCGAAGAAATTGACGGCGACGAGTGTGGAGAGCGGTCGGAAATGCAATGGAAGACCAGCGCACGGGATAAAGCCATCCAGACCATCGCAGGCCCACTCCATCACCGCCCGGACCGCCTTCATCCGTCCATCTGGTTTTGACAAATCTGCGATGATATTTGCGCGATGGAGGTCGATCGTCAGAATCTCATGACCATCACGCGCCAGCTGCGCGTGGAGCTCGGCGCCAATGCCAGACGCGCCCCCCGTGATCGCATATTTTGCCACATCAAACTCCGGTGAACCATGCCAGTCCCAGCATCATAATGGCACAGCCTCGGGCGCACCCTGATCTCGGGTCACATGCCGCAGGACGTCCCGGTAATTTTGGAAGATCCGAACCTCGTCATAAGCGCCACGTGCTTTCAGGAGCTCGTGAAGGCCCTTCAGATTATAGCACGGGACATTGGCGAGCAGGTGGTGCTCCATATGGTAATTGACATAATTCGGAGCGATGGTGAGACGCTCCATAAAGGTCCCATAAGTGGTGCGGGTATTATCTCGAACATCGGTGCTCAGAGCGTTGGGTACAGCTGCATGCTCCGCGACTTGACGGATGCGAATAAATGCCATGTAGACGGTCAGGTTCGCGCCCATCCAAATCAGATACAGCCAGGCGTGCAGTGTCAGATGCAGAATCAAGATCATGGCGATTTGCGTCAGCCACATGCTCATATAGGGGCGTGCGGCTTTTCGGGCTTCGGCATCCGGACTGAATATCCCGAATGTCGCCCTCCAGATGGCCTTGTGTCGGCGAAGCCCTGTTTGTCCGGTCAAGTCACGAAACATTTTCCGCCGGAAGCTCTCCCGACCAACGGGATAGGCCTCAAAATTTCCTCTATCGGGGTCGCGGGCGCTTCCCGCATAACGGTGATGTTCACCATGCCCGCTGGCATAGGTCCCGAGTTCTTCAAAAACCGGTTTGGCCGCCAGCCACTGCCCAACAAATCGATTGGCTGCGCGACTCGAAAACATCGTATTATGTCCGCACTCATGCATGAGACCGCCAATACCATGCTGGCGCCCGGCAACGAGTATCATGGCGACGGCCACCGTTATGGGGTTTGTCCAGTAATAGGGCAGGGCCATTGCAAGAGCGACGATCACCCAGTTTCCAACGACGATCCCGGTCGCTTTTACACTGTCGGTTTTGGTGAACTGCCTGAACTCTTCTGGCGCGACGTAGTTGCGCACAAGCATCGCCTGATCCTCTGGGTTTGCGGCCCGGTTAATATATTACCGTTATTTTCTTCGTCGTTATTTTTGGTAATATATTTTACGGGCCTTAGCAACCGGGGCACAGCAAAACCTTGCAATCCGTTTTTGACACCTTGAGGCCCTCAAACGCCGCGCTTAAGTGATCAAAGTCGACGCGTTGCGTGATCATCGGGGCTGGATTTAACGCTCCGGACTCTAACAAATTCAGGGTATGTTCGAAATCGCTTCGCAAATAGGCAACGGCAAATTTTAGGTTTATCTCTTTCATCGTCCCGATAAAGGGTCTGAAGTGGTCTGTGCGGTCACAAACCCCGAGCGACACGATTTCGGCATGTATGGGTGCGACAGCGAAACAGTCTTCGATCACTCCGGGAGCGCCAACACACTCAAATATGCAGGTCGGCACGGCACCCAGAGCCTCAACAATCTGGCGCTCGAGCTCCTTCGGATGCAAGCTGCCATCGAGGACAGTGCTGGCTCCGAATTGCTCGGCCAACCGTGCGCGTTCTTTTGAGATTTCCGTAACGACAATGTTTCGTGCCCCGGAGAGTCGCAACCACTGTATCAGCGTAATTCCGACGGGGCCCGCACCGATAACCAGAGCGTTATCACCGGCTTTGAAGCTTGAAATGTTCAGACCATGCAGCGCGACCGCCAGAGGCTCAACCAAAGCCCCAAATTCCCAATCCACACCGCGCGGTATACGAACGGTTTCATTGATCCCCACGCGGACCAAGTCAGCGTATGCGCCCTGGACGCCTTGACCCATGCCTGTTTTTTGAACCCGCCCACAGAAGAAAGGGTTTCCAGACGCACAAAATTTACAATTGCCGCAACCAATCATCGGCAGGGAAACCGCGGCGTCACCGACTTTCCAGTCGGTCTTCAAATCCCGTCCGACCTCGACCACTTCCCCGCTGAACTCATGCCCAAAGATGGTGCCGGATGGAGGCGTCATAAGCCCTCCCTGGCTTGCATGTAGATCTGTTCCGCAAATGCCGCACTGGCGAACCGCCAGAATGAGGTCCCGAGGACCACACTTCGGGTCTGCTACTGTTTCGATTGAAAGTGGACGACCAACCCCACTAAACACCGCTGCCCGCATCCTTGTCTCCTCCCTGCGGTCCGGCGCTTAAAAGCCGGCGTTATGCGCGTCCACCGCATGGACAGCAGCGGTCAGGCAGTCTTTGATCCGGGTGCGCCAGTCATCCAAATCCTGTCCTTCTGCACTTTTCTGACCCGAGATGTAGCGCGCGTAGACGCCATGCATGATGGCCGCCGATTTCCAGAAATTGAAACCCTCATAATAATGCAGATTTCTTAAATCACGACCCGTGCGCTCGGCGTAACGCGCCGCGAGTGCGCGCCTGTTTGGCATGCCAGAGGCTCGGGTCGCCGCATCTTTGACAATGACCACGGGCTCCTGGGGATCAGGCCAGGGATTGAGCGCATAAGCGAGGTCGGCCAGGGGGTCGCCGAGAGTCGAAATTTCCCAATCGAGCACAGCAACCACAGAACTTTGTTCGCCAATGAGGCAATTGTGCAACCCAAAATCCCCATGAACGATGCGTGCAGAACCTTGCTCCGGAATATTTGCCAAAAAATAAGCTTGGAGCTGGTGCGCCCGCGGGTCATCAAACCGAGCAGGCTCACAGCTCGCAGTCCACGACCGATACCAGGTTCTAACCTGCCGGGCGATGTAGTCTGTTTTCTTTCCAAACATGCCCAAGCCGAGCTGGTCAGGATCGAGAGAATGCAGATCTGCCAGCGTGTCGATGAAGGAATGGGCGAGGGTCTCTTGCTGGCCTTCCGGAACCCATTCTACGGTGTCGGAGATGGTGTAAAGCGGCCGCCCTTCGATAAACTGCATAACGTAGAAATGAACTCCAATGACATTCAGGTCGTCACAGAATCCCAACGCTTTCGGGACTGGGACACCTGTTTCTCTGAGCGCTGAAATCAGCGCCCATTCGCGTGACATATCATGGGCTTTGGGCAGGAGCGTTCCGAGCGGTGGACGCCGGATAACCGCTTGCTCGCCGTTAGCGCTTTCCAGACGATAGGTCAGATTTGAATGGCCGCCAGCCAAACGGCGCCATGTCAAAGGCGGAACGAGTTGTGGGATATGCTCTGCGATCCAGCGTTCCACGCCTTCAACATCAAAGCCCTCTGCTGGGTTACCTGCCATTACATGACACCCTGTCTCTCTGGTCCGGGTATGCACATAAAGGTGCCTCCCCAACGCCGTTTCATCCGCCGCGCCATTGGGGCTCCCGTTTGTCCATCCAGGCCGACACACCTTCTTTGTTGTCTGGGTGGCGGGACATTTCGACAAGCAATCGCTCACTATCGCGAACCGAACTTGCAACACTACGGTGCCAGTCCAGATAGATTTGCCGCTTGGTCTCTCGCAAGGCCCCCGGAGAAACGGTTTTGGCCAACATGCGCGCGTATGATGTGACCTCTCTCATGAGGTCCCCGGCTGGAACCAGCCGATTTGAAAATCCTTTTTGATGGGCTTCGTCACTCGTGAACACACGACTTGAAAGCATGACATCGTTTGTGAATGTGGTTCCCACCAGCCTTGGCAGGATCCAGGAGAGGCCATACTCCGCCGGGAAGTTGAAACGCCCGTGTGCCGTCGTGAATTTGGCGTCCGGTACAACAAATCGAAGATCGCAGAACGCGGCGAGGACGAGTCCGACTCCCGCCGCCGCCCCATTCATGGCCGCGATGACAGGTTTCGATAAACCGAAATGGTATGCGAAGGTCGCGTCGAATGCCGCATCAGTGCCATAACCCGGCTGGGCGATGTCACCATCAATGCCCGCGCTATATTCTCCCCGTTCGGCGATCACCTCGAGCCCGCTGAGGTCTGCGCCCACGCAAAAGGCCTGTCCCTCTGGAGCGCCTGTGACCACAATCGTCCTGACGTCTTGATCGCGTTCAGCTAATGCCAAGCAATGACGATATTCGGTGTGCATGACGCCAGTCCAGGCGTTTCGTCTGTGCGGACGATCGAGCGTAATTGTGGCGATTGTGTCGTCGACGGCGTAGCGTGTTTGTTTGAGATCCATCTTCCTCTCCCAATCCAAGATATGTTCTGGCCGGACCTAGCGCCCTTCAACGCAGGCCGAAGTCGAACGTGTCGCCGTTAGAATAGGTCCGCAAAATTCGACGCGCAGAGTTCATCACGTGAACCTCATCCGGACCATCATAGATCCGTGCGGCGCGGGCATGCCGATACATCAGTTCGAGTGGCGTATCTTCGGTAACACCCATGGCCCCATGGACCTGGATTGCACGGTCAATCGCATTATGCAGCATCTTGGCACCATAGACTTTAATCAACCCGATCTCGATGCGGGCCTCATCGCCTTCGTCGATCTTCTGGGCGGCGTGCAGGGTCAGCAGGCGCGAAGATTGGATTTCGGTGGCTGTATCGAAGACGAACTTCTGGATTTGTTGGTGCTCGCTAAGCGCACGTCCGAAAGCGACGCGGGAATTGGCCCGCTTGCACATGAGGTCAAACGCTCTTTGCGCTTGTCCCAGCCATCGCATGCAGTGGAATATACGCCCCGGGCCGAGGCGGTCTTGAGCAATCTTGAAGCCCTGCCCTCTGGGGCCGAGCAGATTGCTCGCGGGGACGCGGACATTGTCATATAAGACCTCATAATGGGCGTCATGCTTGCCCATGACTTTCACATCTCTGACGATATTGTATCCGGGCGTATCGGTCGGAACCAGGATCATAGAAAACGCTGAGTGATCCGGAGTATCCTTATCTTCAGTCCTGACCATTGCCGTCGTGTAGGCGGCCTCGCCGGCATGAGTAGAAAACCACTTTCGGCCGTTGATAACCCATTCACCCCCGATGAGTTCGGCGCTTGTTTGCAGCTGCCTTGGGTCAGAACTGGCAACTTCCGGCTCCGTCATGCCGAAGCTGGGAAAGACATCGCCGCTTACCAAAGGCGCAAGATATTTCTCGCGCCATTCAGGACTGGCATAGCGATGGAGCATAATGGAGTCTTGCAAGGAGTGGGTGCCCAATGCCAACGGTGCGACCTCAGAACGGCCAATCACCTCATTGATGAAGACATAATCCATGAAGGGCATACCACCACCACCGATCTCCTCGGGATGGCCCAAAGCCCAAAGCCCATTGTCTTTCGCAGTCTGCATGAGGCGCCCGACGATGCGTTTGTCCCAAGTGCCAGCATGACCATCGAGCAGTTGGCCTTCAATCGGATACACCTCCTGCTCGACAAATTCGAGGACTTTTCGGCGGATCGGTGCAACGTGATCCGGTATGGAAAGGCTTAGCATAGTGTGTCTTCCTTCAACTGTGAGCTGGCCGGTTGAACGCTGAACCAGACAGACCTCACTGGGCGCAGGCGCGAGCAAATCCAGTGATGTTTCTCAACGTGGCCTGATAGATATCGGGCAAGACTTTGGGTGAAATACAGTCTCCGCCATGGCAGGTTCCCTGTACGGTGTGACACACCGAACTGACACCAGCCCTCACCAATTTCTGATGAAATCCGATCCCCTCATCACGCAATGGATCAAGTTCGTTCACCGAGATAAAATGAGGCGGCAACCCCTTGAGATCGTCTTCAGAACTCGTATAGGGCCAGGCCTGCGGGTTCATCCGATGTACGAGGTCTGGGTCATACGCCTTGGCGAGAGCCCCCATCATAGACAACTGCACCGTATAACCGTCATTCTCAATCATAGACGCAAGCTCGCGAGGCGGATTGGCGTACTGCCCGGAAATATACGGACACATCGCGAAGACGCCGGAAATCGCATCAATCCATCCTTCCAATTTCGCTTTTAGGGCCACGGCAATGGAAAGGTTTCCACCGCCGGATTCACCCGAGGTTATAATGTTCGATGT
>CAJXMY010000009.1 GCA_913056435.1 uncultured Hyphomonadaceae bacterium
AGGGAGAGAGGTCTCCGGCTTATTCAGAAGCCGCCGCCATGCAGGCCGTGGCCGGACAGGAGCTGTCCATCCGGGTTCAGGTCGGCCCCGGCACCGGACGGTCAACCATGTTCACCTGCGACCTGACCCATGCCTATATTGACATTAATGGCGCCTACCGAACATGAGCCGCGTCCTTTATGTTGCGGCGGTCGCCATGTTCAATCCATCCGGGCAGGTGCTTTTGGCGCAGCGCCCCGCGGGCAAACCCATGGCCGGACTGTGGGAATTTCCGGGCGGCAAGATCGAGGGGGGCGAACGTCCCGACGAGGCCCTTGTGCGCGAGCTCTCGGAAGAACTCGGAATCAAGGTAAACAAGACCTCACTGAGACCGGTGACATTTGCCAGCCATGATTATGCGGAGTTTCACCTGTTCATGCCATTGTTTGCCCTGACTGATTGGGTCGGGACACCGGAACCGAAAGAGGGTCAGATATTGGCGTGGGTGGGGATCGAACATCTTTTCGATTATCCGTGTCCCGAAGCCGATCTGCCTCTGTTCGAATTTCTCAGCGCTCGATCCGGAATTTAGAGGGTGGATCCATGCGTAGACTAACTGACCTGCTAAAGTGCGTTCGCGGCGCAACGGCCGTTGAATATGGCCTGATCGCAGCCACGATTACCGTGGCCATGCTCAGCGCCCTGACCTCTGCCGGCAACCAGACCAGCGGGACTTTCGACCGGATCGCCACAGAGATTGACACCGCCGCCTCCAATTAGGCGGACTTGACCTCCGCCAGAATGGTCTCACTGTTTCCAAAAACCAAGTGAGGCCCATAATGGTACGGATCGACCCCTTCGAAATTCATGTCCCGGCGGCCAAGCTGGAGCAGCTTCAAACCCGGATTGAGAGCTGGGCGCCCTACCCAGCCCCCGAATCATCCCATCCCTGGCAGTATGGCGTGTCGACGGCCGCCCTGCAGGAACTGGTCGACTACTGGCGGGACACCTATGACTGGCGCGCTGCCGAACGCGAGCTCAACCGCCATCCCCATTTCACGGCGGATATTGAGGGAACGAGGATCCACTTCCTTCACATCGTCGGGGAAGCCGGGGGCACGCGTCCGCTGCTTCTGACCCATGGCTGGCCCGGATCCTTCTACGAATTCTGGGACAGCATCGGGCCACTCGCCTGGCCGTCCAAATTCGGCGGATCCTCTGAGGACGCCTTCGATCTGGTGATCCCATCCCTGCCCGGCTATGGCTTTTCCGGTAAGCCCGGCCGCCCCCTCGGCCAGCGCGCCACGGCCAGGCTCTGGAACACGCTGATGGTCGACGGTCTCGGCTACAGCACTTACCTGGCCCAGGGGGGTGACTGGGGGAGCCTCGTCACATCCTGGCTGGGTTTCGACTGGGGCACCGGGACCGGAGGATGCCGGGCCATCCATCTGAATATGGCCGGCCTCCGTCCGACGCCACTGGCCCCCGAATCAGAGGCCGAAATGGCCTGGATGCAGGCCATGCAGGCGGCCCAGCAGGCAGAGGGCGCCTATCTGGCGATACAGGCCACGAAACCGCAAACGCTGGCGACAGCCCTGATGGACAGTCCCGTGGGCACAGCAGCGTGGATTTTCGAGAAGTTTCATGCCTGGTCCGACCTGCAAGACGGAGATGTCTTCGAGATCTATTCCAAGGACCAGTTGCTGACCAATATCATGATCTATCTGGTGAATGATGCGATCGCGACCTCGGTCTGGTATTATGCCGCCTTCTTTGAAGAGGGTGCGGGCATGCTGCCGGAAGGGCAGCGTTGCGAAACGCCCACCGGTTTCGCAAACTTCCCGGGCGAAACGGTTTATACGCCGCCGCCCCGAAGCCTCTGGGACAGGACCTACAACATGACCTATTGGCGCGATATGCCAAAGGGCGGCCACTTCGCCGCGATGGAAACGCCGGACCTGTTTGTTGAGACGGTGCGCGACTGGGCTAGAGCAGCAGACTGAACAAGGTGATCAGCACCTGAATCACCACGGCGAGTGCAGCCAGCCCGATCATGGTCGCGATCCAGGCGCCACCGAATCCAAGGCCGAGGCCGATCGCGATGCCGCCGCCCGCACTCAGGACCAGGGCCACCAGCCAGTTCATCCCCATGGACAGGGTAAAGGTGGCATAGGCCAGCCCAATCAAGGTGATGATCGCACCCCATGCCCCGGCACGCATGAAGCTGTCATACATGCTCCGCTGGGCATCAACATTCATTTCGCCATGGGTATAGTCGCTCGTTGACATCAGGACCTCCAGAGTGTTGGTCGTCTCCTACTCAGACACCTCTTGCCGGTCAAGGCGGTCGTGGCGCCCCGGACTGCGACCGAGTGACCCCCCGCAACCGATTCAGCCATGGACAAACCATGGGCATGCCATAAACCCTGTCGGAAGCGCGGGGGGACCGGAGACAGATGACCAGCAACACACCAGAGGCGACAGCGCCATCGGGGGATGCCGCCGCAAGCGACTCCGCCTTCACGCTTAAGGGGTTCGCCTGGGGCGTCTTCGAATGGGCCCGCAACCCGTATTACAACGTGATCGTTATCTATGTTTTTGCGCCTTATTTCGCGGAAGCGGTTGTCGGAGGCGGTCCGCAAGGTCAGGCTGTGGTTGCCGACACCATCAAGATTGCCGGGCTGATCATGGCCGTCTTCGCCCCCCTCCTCGGCATCCTTGTTGACAAAGGAGGCGGCAAAAAAGGTCTGATCTTCGTGGTTCTGGCCGGCCTTGCCCTCTGTTCCTTTTTGCTGGGCGGCATCCGTCCGGGCGTCGCAGGGGCCGTGCCGCTTGGCATGGCGCTCCTGATTATCGGCTATTGCTGTTACACGGTCTCCGAACTGCTTCACAATGCCATCCTTCCGGCCGCGGGCGAACCCAAAGCCCTTCCGATGATCTCAGGCCTCGGCCTGTTCATGGGCAATACGGCCGGCGTTCTGATGCTGGTCATGCTTCTCCTGATCGGAATGTTCACCAGCTGGGTCGACGCCATCCCCGGCGGCATTGGGGCCATATCGGGCCCGGTCGTGGGGATCTGGCTCGGCGTCTTTATCATTCCGTTTTTCCTGCTCATGCCAGATCGGAAGGGGAGCCTGGGCAGCTGGCGTGCCGCAACGGTGCAGACCTTCTCACCCCGGAATTTCGACAGTCGCAGCCAGATCCCGGTCGTGTCTGTCCTGATGTCGCTGATCATCAATCCGGTACTGTTCGTCTATCGCAAATTCGTTGAGTTCCCCAATGTCATGCGGTTCCTTCTGGCCCGCATGATTTACGCTGATGGCCTGGCGGTCCTTCTGACACTGGGCGGGGTGTATGTGGCCGGCGTTCTGGGCTGGTCCGCTTATGAGGTCATCATTTATGGCATTACAGGATCGCTGATCGGCGCCCTGGGCGGCTTTGTCGGCGGGGCTCTCGATGGACGGCTGGGTCCCAAACGGGCCCTGATGGTTGAGCTCACCGGGATCATTGTGATCCTGTTTATCCAGCTGTCTGTGACCCGGGACGCCCTGTTCTTCGGCCTTGTGCCAGCCGGCCATGATGTCTGGGGAGGCTTCGGGACCGGGCTGTTCACCAGCCTCGCCGACGTCTTTTACTATTTGATGATTGTGCCGGCCGCGATCGCGATCGTGGCCTGTATCACCTCCAGCCGATACATGCTGGTGCATATTTCCCCGCCCGACCGCATCGGGGAGTTCTTCGGCTTTTATGCTATGGCCGGTTCAGTCACCGTCTGGCTGGGTCCCCTGATCGTCCAGCAAATGACCCTGGCCTTTGACGATCAGAGGCTTGGCTTTTCAGGGATTGGTCTGCTCTTCCTGGCGGGCCTGGTCCTGCTGGCCTCGGTGAAGGCGGACAGGACACCAGAGCATCTCAAAGCGGGCGGGTCTGTCCCTGCCGAGGGGACCAGAGGCGACGGCGCCGCCAAGTAAAGACTTTACCCCCAGCGCGTTCGGCATCAGACTGGTCGGACGAGGAGAAGGAAACAGCGCGTGACACACAATCCGATCCGCCCCTGGCGTAACATCGAACGGCGCAAGTCCCGCCAGATCATGGTCGGGTCTGTTCCGGTTGGAGGTGATGCCCCGATCAGCGTTCAAACCATGACCAATACGCTGACACCGGATGTCGAGGCCACGGTTGGCCAGATTGAGCGGGCCGCAGACGCCGGTGCCGATATTGTGCGCGTTTCCTGTCCCGACGAGGCGTCGACACGGGCGATGAAGTCGATTGTCCAGCAATCCCCTGTACCCCTGGTCGCTGATATCCATTTCCATTATCGCCGCGGCATCGAAGCGGCCGAGGCCGGCGCAGCCTGCCTGCGAATCAATCCGGGCAATATCGGAGCCCCCGAACGGGTGAAGGACGTCGTCCATGCGGCCCGGGCGAATGCCTGCTCCATCCGGATCGGGGTGAATGGCGGTTCACTGGAGAAACACCTGCTGGAAAAATATGGCGAGCCGTGCCCCGATGCGATGGTTGAGAGCGCCCTGGACCATGCAAGGATACTGGATGATCTGGGCTTCCACGACTACAAGATCAGCGTCAAAGCGTCGGATATGTTCCTTGCGGTGGCCGCCTATCAACAACTGGCGGACGCCACCGACGCCCCCCTTCATCTCGGAATCACCGAGGCGGGAGGCCAGCGCATCGGAACCGTGAAATCATCCATCGGGATGGGCAGTCTTCTGTGGGCCGGCATCGGGGACACGATCCGGGTTTCCCTGTCTGCAGAGCCGGAGGAAGAGGTCCGGGTTGGATTTGACATGCTGAAATCGCTCGGGCTCCGGACCCGTGGGGTCAATATCGTGTCCTGCCCATCCTGCTCACGTCAGGGCTTCGATGTGATCAGGACGGTCAAGACCCTGGAAGAGAGGCTGGCGCATATTGCCGAGCCCATCACCCTGTCCATCATAGGCTGTGTGGTCAACGGCCCCGGTGAGGCCGCGATGACGGACATGGGATTCACCGGGGGTGGCCGCGAAAGCGGCATGATGTATGTGAACGGCAGACCGGATCACAAATTGTCCAATGCCGACATGGTCGACCATATTGTGGAGCTGGTTGAAGCCAAGGCCGATCGCCTCCGGACCCAGCGCGAAACCGATGACGCTGAGCTCGCACCGGCGGGCTGACCCGGTCCGCCGCGACCGGCGTGACTGGCTTCTGCAGCCCTCCCCGTCGGGGCGGGCCCTGCTGGACGGCCGGGGACAGACGACGCCGTCATGCTAAGAGCCCTGAAATGGATCCTTCTGGGCCTCTCCGGCCTGATCATCCTGACCGGCATGGTGGCCTGCACACCGCTCGGGCTGAATTATGCCAGTCTCGATTACCAGACAAAACCGAAGGCCATTCCTGAACTGGGGCCCGACTTTGACGCCGCGGCCGCCCGCAGGACGCTGGAACAGGCGCTCTATGGCCCGTGGCCGGCGGGGCTGGCCATTTCGGCAACCGCACCTCGGCTGATTGAGCCTGACTTTCTGTCTGGTCGGGGGACACTCGAGGAAGTCCTGATCACCATAGGTGAGGGAGATGGCCGGCGCACCTTTCCCCTTGTGCTGGCCATGCCCCGCAGCGCGAGCGTCCGCCCGGTACCGCTTCTGCTGAGCCAGACCTTCGTGGACAATTGCGCCGTCTTCCCCGACCATGCGGTGAGCCGCGCCGATGGGCAGCCCTGTGAAGGCTCCTCGCTGACAGGGCTTGTGGGTCTCCTGGCGAGGCAGATTTTTGGCCGCTACATCGCCGAGGCCCCGCTTGAGCGCTATGTCGACGCCGGTCTGGCCTATGCCAGCTTTTCCGGTGCCAGTTTCATTCCTGATCAGGACGGCGCCGCTCAGTCTGCGCTCGCGGCGCTGTCGTCCGATCCTCTGCCAACCAGCGCCCTGATGGCATGGGCCTTTGCCTACCATGCGGCTGCCGAACTCTTAACCACCGACCCCCGCATAGAGTCCGCCTCAGTGACCGCTTTAGGCCACTCCAGATATGGCAAATCGGCGCTGATCGCAGCGGCCTGGTCGGATCAGATTGATGCGGCCATTGCGCACCAGTCGGGATTTGGCGGTGCCGCATCGGGGCGCTCGAAAACCGGAGAAACCCTGGTGCGTATGGCCCGCGCCTATCCGCATTGGGTCCGGCCGCGTCTGGCCGCCGATCTTGAAGCCGGCCGCGGGCCAGTCGCCGATCAGCACATGCTGCTCGCTGCCGCCGCGCCAAAGCCTCTGTTCCTCGGAAATGCCCGGCGCGATGTCTGGTCCGATCCGAACTCCACCTACCGAATGGCTGTGGCGGCAGACCGTACCTATGAGGCTGCAGGCCGACCCGGTCTTGTGGGCGACGGTTTGCGCGATTTCCACCCGGATGCCGATATCAGTTTCTGGCTCCGGGCCGGCGGGCACAGTGTCACACCCGAGGATATCGACGCCTTTCTCCTCTTCCTGCGAGCGCATTTTCTATCGAAACAGGGTTCACCTGAACGCGAATTCCCGTAGGATTCCTGGCAGAAAAGCAAGGGAGGCCGTTATGACGCCTGTTGAACTTCTGACCCCGGTCCTGATTCTCATTTGCTGGACGCTGGTCATGTGGCTCTGGATGTATGCCACGCGAATACCGGCCATGCAGGCGGCACAGATCCATCCCGATGAAGCAAGACATCCCCATACCTATGGGGACCGGCTCCCTCCAAATGTTCGTGCCGCGGCTGACAATTACAACCATCTTCATGAGCAGCCGACCCTGTTTTACGCCCTGATGCTGTTCGCAGCCGCGACCGGTTCAACAAGCAGTCTTCTGCTGAATCTGGCTTACCTTTATGTCGGGCTCAGGGTGGTCCATTCCCTGATCCAGGTGCTGGTCAGCAAGGTGATGCCGCGCTTCATGATCTTTGTCATCAGCACGTTGGTCCTGATCGGGATGGCAGCGATTGAGGTTGTTCGGGTCTTCCTGTCCTAGCCAATAAGCGCTACAGCGCGGCTATGGCGACCATCCCTCAATCCCGTCTGGAACAAGTCATCGAACGATTTGAAGAAGTCGAGGCCCGCATGGGCGCGACGACAAACAGCGATGAAATTGTTGCTCTGTCCCGAGAACATGCAGAGCTCAAGCCCGTCGCAGAGGAGGCGAGGGCCTTGCTGGACATGCGAGCCGGCATTGAGGAAGCGGAAGCCCTTTTGACGTCTGGTGACGCCGAAATGGCTGAGCTGGCGCAGGATGAACTTCAGACCCTTCGCAGACAACTGCCGGACGCGGAAAAGACGATGCAGTTGCTGCTGCTTCCCCGGGACAGTGACGACAAAGCCAACATTGTTCTGGAAGTCCGGGCCGGGACCGGCGGAGATGAGGCCGCTCTTTTCGCCGGCGACCTCTTTCGCATGTACACACGATACGCTCAGCTTCAGGGATGGAAGGTGGATCTGGTCAGCGCCTCAGAAGGCGATGTCGGTGGCTACAAGGAAATCATCGCGAATGTTGAGGGCGACGGAGCCTTCGGCCGGTTGAAATGGGAAAGCGGTGTCCATCGGGTTCAACGCGTCCCTGCCACGGAAACACAGGGTCGCATTCACACCTCTGCAGCATCCGTCGCGGTGCTGCCCGCGCCAGAAGATGTCGAAATAGAGATCAGGCCGGAGGACCTTCGGATCGACACCATGCGGGCTTCCGGATCGGGCGGTCAGCATGTGAATACAACAGATTCCGCCGTCCGCATCACTCATCTGCCGACCGGCATCGTGGCGACGAGCTCCGAGAAATCCCAGCACGTCAATCGTGAGAAGGCGATGCAACAGCTAAAAATCCGGCTGTATGAGCAGGAAAAAGCAGCCCGGGACTCCGAGCGTGCGGAATCAAGGGCGGAACAAATTGGCTCCGGTGACCGAAGTCAGAAGGTCCGGACGTATAATTATCCCGAAAACCGGGTTACCGACCACAGGATCGGATTGACCCTCTATGCGCTGGATAAGATCATTACCGGAGACAAGCTGGATGAAGTCGTCACAGCCCTCATGGCAGAAGATCAGGCTCGGCGCCTGGCAGCAATGGAACAGGACGCTTGAGCGCCGCCCAACCCGAAACCTATTTGACCCTTCTACGTCACGCGACCCTGAGGCTCAAAGAGGCGCAGATTGAGGAGCCCGCCCAGAACGCCCGGCGTCTTCTCTGTGCGACCATGGGCGTGGCTCCGACAGCCTTGATCGCACGGGAACTGGACGCGGCCAGCCACGATCATGCTCAGCGTTTCGAAGAGGTCTTGCGTCGTAGGCTGGGCAGAGAACCGCTGGCGCACATCCTGGGCGAGACCAGCTTCTATGACCTCGATCTCGACTGTGATGGTCGGGCGCTTATTCCGCGAGCTGACAGCGAGTGCGTGATTGACCTCGCCCTTCGTTACGTCCCCCAACGCGCCTGTTCGGACATTCTTGATCTCGGCACCGGATCCGGCTGTCTGCTGCTGGCACTTCTGTCGCAACGCCCCGGTACGAAAGGAATCGGCGTCGATATCAGTGCCGCCGCGATTGCCCTTGCCAGGCAGAATGCAGACAGGACCGGTCTGTCCGACCGGGTCGAGTTTTATCACAACAGCTGGTACGACTTCAGCGACTGGCACACAGCTGATCTGGTCATTTCAAACCCACCCTATATCCAGCAGGACATTATCCCGACCCTCACCCCCGAGGTTCGGGATCATGATCCTCGACTGGCGCTGGATGGGGGGCATGATGGGCTAACCGCCTACAGGGAACTCATCGCGCTGGCCCGGCATCGGATGAAGGAGCACGCCGTCCTCGTTCTGGAGATTGGATATGATCAGGATCAAAGCGTTTCTGGCCTCCTAACCGACTCCGGATTCGAGATCATAGGTCGCCGTCAAGACCTGTCCGGACAGGATCGTGCACTGGCAGCCTGTCAGGCCTGAGATAAAACACTTGGCGAATCCCTCATGGCAAGCTAGTGAGATCCTTGAAAGCGCGATCCTGGGGTTTCGTATCGCGCCCGACCTTGCGCAACCGCATAGATATATCAGACAGCCACCGCGCAATAATCGTCCGGGTCTACCGGGCCTGAAAGACTGGAAGATTTGCTGATGGCCATGCAGCGCAAGCGTCGCCGCCGTTCCGGCGGAAACAACAATAATCAGAATAACAATCCGAACCGCCATTTTGAAAGTAATGGCCCAGATGTCCGGATCCGGGGGTCCGCCCAGCAGATTTTGGACAAATATTTGCAGTATGCGCGGGACGCCCAGACATCAGGGGACCGGATCAAGGCCGAGGGTCTTTTTCAGCATGCGGAGCACTACGCCCGCATCGTGGCAACGTTCGAAAAGCAAAAAGAAGACGAACGCCGCGAACGCGAGGAAAAGGACGCCCGCCGCGCTGAGGAGCAGGCATCTCGCCAGCCAACAGACGGCGACGAGGGAGAGCGCCCTGAGCGCGACACCGCGGATCCGGACGTCGACACAAACGACAATCCCGAGGATAGCCCCCGGCGCCGTGGACGGCGTTCCCGCCCTGTTGCCGCTGACACAGGCCCTGATGGAGAAGGCACAGAGACATCAGAGGGGTCCGCGCCCGCAGCGGAACCCACAGATGACAAACCGCGCCGCCGACGCCGGCCCTATGCGGCCAAGCCGGATGCGACGAACGAGGACGAAGGGGTACTCAAGACGTTGTCCCGGGGGGTCACCTCACAGGAAGATCTGACCGACGCGGACAGCCAGTCCTAAATCATTGCATCGTCGGTCTCGAGCCCCAGCAGGAGGCGGCCGGTCAGCTCCCATGTGGCCGGCGCGGTTACGATGTGCTGGGTAATCGCGTGTGCATCACGAAACCGCCTTTGCAGGGCATTGGACCTGAAAAGAGCCGCACCACCGCCCATGTCATACAGAATCCGGCAAATATCAGCACATGTGCGCACCATGTGGGTGCATGCCATTCGCAGGGCTGCCCTGCGTTCCACTGTAATTTTCCCATGCAAATTTGCACTGGCCCATGTCCTCTCCACTTCCTCCAGAAGATAACTGCGTGCGGCCCTCAGAGAGGCTGTCTGGCGGGCATATTCCAACTGGACGAGATTGCGCTGCGCCAATGTCCGGCGAGAGCCTTGTGATTTTTTGACTGTGGCCAGCTCGGAGAAATTCTTCAACGCCCCTGCCGCATTCCCAAGGGCAACAGCGGATACGCCCAAAGCCAGCAGGCCAAAGGGCGGGAAGGCATATAAGGGCCGGTCTAGGTTCGGCTTATCACTGACAAGCGAAACAGTGCGGGCCTTCGGAACCCTGATGGCTTCAACTTCGAAGTCGCCGGATCCGGTGCCCTCCAGTCCCATGACATTCCAGGTATCCAGCAGGTTTGCTTCTGACGCCGGGAAAATCATCATTCGAGCGTCGGGCTGTCCTGAGGGCAGTGTTTTCAGGACCCCCTCCTCAAAAATCAGGGCTCCGGCACACAGCCATGAGCAATTCGCCGTCCCGGAGCCCCATTGCCACCGCCCTGACACGATGTAAGCGTCACCATCAACTTCAGCCCGTCCCATAGGGGCAAAAACCCCGCCCGTAATCGCGGTTGGGCTGCCATAGATTTCTGATGCGATCTCTGCAGGCAAATACGCCGCATTCATTGCGGTTGTTCCTGCGATCATGGCGCACCAACCTGCACTGGCATTGGCTTCTGCCAAGATTTCGATCGTCTCAACGATCTCGCCTGGCGTACACTCGAAGCCGCCATAGGCTTCCGGCGTCACCATGCGGAAGAAACCCGCCTCCGCCATTTTGGTTGCAAGATCAAATGGCAGCCGACGTGCAGCCTCCATTTCATCACATCTGGCCGCCAGCTCCGGGGCAATGAGCCGGGCCGCCTCTAAGAGCGGGTGAGTGTCCTGCGGCGTCATGCTGTGTCCTCCTGCAGACAGTCTGGCCTTCAGCGGGCTGGGTGTCCAGCTGGCCCTTCACGAAGCCCTCCGGAGGCTTTAGGGCCAGAATACGACATAAGGAGATGATCATGGCCTACATACTGATCCACCACACCGGCTGCGGGACCTCGAGAAAAGGGCTTGCCCTTCTTGAAGACAAAGGAATCGATGTTGAAATTCGCAAGTATATGACTGCCGGTGGGCGCCTTTCGGTTGAGGAGCTGAAAAGCCTTGCCCAGCAGATGGGAGGCGTCTCACCAAGAGCCTTCATGCGTGAAAAAGATGCCGGTCTGCTGAACATCAGCGAGGATCTTGATGACGAGGCGCTATTTGCGGCCATGGCCGACAATCCAAAACTCATCCAAAGACCTATCGGGGTTCACCGCGCGAAAGCCACACTTGGGCGTCCCATTGAACGACTCCTCGACATTGTTTGACGAAAAGCCCCGGAAAAAGCTGCAAAGATGCGCACTTAGGTAAAATTTCATCAATTCCCCAGACGAGTTCGCAACCCTGATCCGTCATTCTGTTCCTTCAGTTTGGACGGAATGAGCCATGTTTTTGTTTCAGCTTCTCGCAATTTTTTTACTGGTCTTCGCCGGCTTGTGTTTCTTCGGCCCACAGCTGGTGATTTATGGCCCGCGCGCCTTCGCAGCCCTATTCCGTCGATTCGAAGCACGCTTTGTTGCGGGCGCGCTCGTCAGCGCCATGGTTTTTGTTGCGACAGTCCCGATGGCGTCTCACGCCGTGGTGACCGGAGGTGAAAAGGTCCTGATAATCGCACTTGAAACGATGACTTTGTCATTTGGGCTCATTTAGAGCTTTTTGCTCTTGACGCACTGCACAATGACCGGTTTTTGGCGCCATGGCCAAATCGATCACCGGTAACTTTTTCGAAGACTTTTCTGTCGGCATGGAACTGCGGCACGCCACGCCACTCACCCTGAGTGAAGGGGATATTAGCCTCTATCGTGGACTCACCGGAAGCCGCCACGCACTCTACAGCTCAGAGACGATAGCCAGGGCAAATGGCTATGATCGCCTGCCCGTGGATCCGCTGCTCGCCTTCCATGTTGTATTCGGGAAAACCGTTCCCGACATTTCGCTTAACGCGGTCGCCAATCTCGGTTACGCGGATGGTCGCTTCCTTCGAGCCGTCTATCCCGGCGACACCCTAAGAGCGGTATCCGAGGTCATCGGGCTCAAGGAAAATTCGAGCGGAAAAACCGGCGTGGTTTATGTGCGCACCCGCGGCCTGAACCAAAATGATGAGGACGTTCTCTCATTTGTCCGATGGGTCATGGTCGACAAGAAAGATACCGCCAGCCCACCACCTATGGCAGTCGTTCCGACACTGCCCAACAACGTCGACCCCTCACACCTGCAACCAACTGGCGACTACAAACACTGGGACGATGAACTTGCGGGTGCCCGTCATCGCTTCGAAGACTTCGAGATCGGCGAAAAAATCGACCATATGGACGGCATGACGATCGAAGAAGCCGAGCACCAAATCGCCACTCGGCTGTACCAAAACACAGCGCGGGTCCATTTCAATGCCTTTGCACAGATCGACAAGCGTTTTGGCAAGCGACTCGTCTATGGTGGCGTTGTCATCTCTCTGGGACGCGCACTGTCTTTCAACGGTCTAGGTAATGCTGCCGAACTTCTGGCTGTGAATTCCGGGACCCATGCCGGACCCATTTTTGCCAGAGAAACCGTTTTCGCCTGGAGCGAGGTTCTGGATAAGGTTGAACTTACGGAGACAGCTGGCGCGCTTCGCCTTCGGCTGGTCGCGGTGAAGGATCAGGATCCTGGCCAGTTCGCTCTATTTGACGACACCGGGAAATACGCGAAGGGCGTTTGTCTCGACTTTGACTACTGGGCGGCTATTCCGCGCCGGTAGGCTAAACGGTCAGGCGGAGGCTGGTCGGAGGGCGAGACACCGCCTATACCCGGACTATGCTGTCGGCTGTGTCCCTCATCGCCATCGCCCTTGCGGTGTTTTTGTCCGCCCTCATCAGGCTTTTGCAGATTATGCAGCTCAGGCAACGGGTCCACGCCGGCCTGACAGGCGTTCGAGAACTGGCCGAACTGTCGGGTATCACCGAACCAAAAGACCTTCAGGATGTCTTTGGCCCACCGGGGCTGGATCGGGTCTGGAGCCACATCACCCTGAAATTTATTGAACAGAAACGCCGGATGCCTGGCTATTTTCTCAGCGACCACAGGCTTCACTGGGCGTGCTTAGCGCTGATGCCCCTTTGTCTGGTCATCCAGCACTGGAGCACGGAGCTGCTCTTGATGATCGCCCTGTTAATTCAGGCTGGTGCCTGGCTGAGCGCGACACGCTTGCCAAAATGACTTCTTTCCCTTCGACCCTGAAAAGCTTATGTCCGTGGTCCCTGCCGAGGAGTGGCTAATGCGACTTTGGAAAATGAACGGTGCGGGCAACGCCTTCGCAATTCTGGACGGGCGTGTGGAACGCTTTCGACCTGGCGCAGGTCAGATCAGAGATCTCTCGGAACGCTTTCAGGCAGATCAGGTCATGGTTCTGGAAGCTCATCCCTCAGCGGACGCGTTTCTCAGAATATGGAACGCGGACGGCAGTGAAGTCGCGGCCTGCGGAAATGGCACCCGGGCAGCCGCACATCTCCTGCTTGAGCAAAGCGGCAAGACCGAGGTCCGGATCCAGACAGAGGCTGATTTACTGACTGGACTGCGGGCAGGCCGTAACCTTGTCAGAGTGGATATGGGGCGTCCGCGCACAGGATGGGAAGATATCCCGCTCTCAGAGAAAATGGATGTCCGTGGGATTGATGTGCGCATCGGGCCGATTGATCGCCCCTATCTGGCAAGGCCCGCTGTGGTCTCGATGGGCAATCCCCACACCGTTTTCTTTGTTGAGAATATTGACGACTATGACATTCCTGCGATCGGGCCTCTGGTCGAATGGCATCCGGCGTTCCCGGAAGGCACCAATGTTGGCTTCGCGCAGATCCTAGATGAGCAGACGATCCGCCTGAGGGTCTGGGAACGCGGGGCCGGGCTCACAAAGGCCTGCGGAACCGGCGCATGTGCCGCTCTGGTCTGCGCCGCCCGGGCAGGAAAGACAGGGCGTTCAGCACGCCTCATCCTCGACGGGGGCGAGCTCACCATCCATTGGGACGACCTGACGGATCACGTCTTTATGACGGGTCCTGTGGAGCTGGAACATACTCTCGATATTGAGGTTCAGTCCGAAGACTGTTGACCTCATCCCGACACGGAGACGCCCCTTTCACGAGCGCACATGTGGCTTTAGCTTGATTTTCCTGTCTTTTCAGCCGATTTCACCGATCATCATGGTCGATACCCACCTCCCCTCCCCGCCGACCGAAATCATCACTCTAGGATGTCGGCTCAATACCTATGAATCCGCCGTGATCCGCGACCATGCCGATGCTGCCGGCCTGTCCGGCGCCATCATCGTAAACACCTGTGCCGTCACAACCGAAGCCGTCCGCCAGGCCCGCCAGACCATTCGCAGGGCCGCAAAAGCTCATCCCGAAGCGCCACTGATCGTGACCGGCTGTGCGGCACAGATTGATCCGAACATGTTCGCGGCCATGCCAGAGGTGACCCGGGTGATCGGGAATGACGACAAAATGCAAGCGCAGAGCTGGATCCCTAACACTCTTCTGGGTGGAACCGAAAAGGTCCGGGTCAATGACATCATGACGGTTGAAAAGACCGCGGCCCACCTGATTGACGGTATGGAAGGGCGCGCCCGCGCTTATATACAGGTCCAGAATGGCTGCGATCCCAGATGCTCCTTTTGCATCATCCCCTATGGCCGTGGGAATGCACGGTCCGTTCCGGCGGGTGAAATTGTCCAGATGATCCAGAGACTGGTCGATACAGGACATCATGAGGTCGTTCTCACCGGCGTCGACCTGACCAGCTGGGGAAGCGACCTCCCGGGTCAGCCGCCGCTTGGAAACCTGGTCCAGAGAATCCTCAAACTGGTCCCGGGCCTCGCACAACTTCGGATCTCATCGATTGATGCGATCGAAATTGATGACGCCTTATTCGAGGCCATGTCTGATCCGCGTCTGGCTCCCTATATGCATCTCTCCCTGCAGCACGGCGACAATCTCATCCTCAAGCGTATGAAACGTCGCCACAGTCGAGAACAGGCTGTTGAACTGGCGGCCCGCCTGCGCGCGGTTCGCCCAAACATCGCTCTCGGAGCGGATATCATTTCGGGCTTTCCGACAGAAAGCGAGTCCGCGTTTGCTAACTCGCTGGACCTGGTCTCGGACTGCCAGCTGGCATTCCTCCATGTCTTTCCCTACAGCCCGCGGCCAGGTACGCCGGCCGCCCGCATGCCGCAACTGCCCCGCGACGTCATCAAAACACGTGCCGCGCGCCTTCGGGCGGCCGGCGAGGCGGCGCTGTCGAGACATCTGGACCGCCACGTGGGAACCGAAGCCATGATGCTGGTCGAGCAGGCCTCAACGGGCCGGCTGCCGGACTTTTCCCCCGTGCGTCTGGTGACGCCTTTTTCCGGGGACACTGGACGCCCAATCCCCATCCGGATAACCGGTCATGACGGCAAGACTCTCAGTGGAACACATGCATGATCCTGTGGTTTGGTAAAAAGAAGAAGAAACAAGAGCTTCTAGAAGCTGGCGCTGCCATGGAGGAGGCCGAACAGGTCATCCCCCCAGCGGACGCAGCGGCCAGCCGCTCCGAAGACACGCCCTCCTCCCCAGTTTCATCAGACCACAGCTTGCCAGAAATAGGGCCGAGCCCAGATCCCGTGACCACTCTGCGAGAGCCCGCTCAGACCGCTGCTGATCCCACGACCCATCCCGACGCCGAGACCCCGGAACTGGCCGAACACGACCCCGTTTCCGAGACCCGGACGCCCGGTTTCTTTGGCCGCCTCTCCGATGGGCTCTCCAAATCCTCCTCACGTATGGGAGATCGCCTGACAGGGCTTTTCACCCGGCGAAAGCTTGATGACGAAGCTCTGGAAGACCTCGAAGACCTGCTCTTGACCTCCGATATGGGCGGCAAGGTCGCCCAGAGAGTGACAGAGGCCCTGTCGCGAGAAAGATATGACAAAGACGTGTCGCAGGATGAACTCAAGAAGGCCTTGGCGGATGAGATCGAGGCCATCATGGCCCCGCGAGAACAGATCGTAGACTTTTCAGCCGGGCCCCGGCCTCGCATTGTGCTTTTTGTGGGGGTGAATGGGTCCGGGAAGACAACCACAATCGGCAAGATTGCGTCGAAACTTAAGGCACAAGGCGCCCGCGCTCTTCTGGTTGCCGGCGACACGTTCAGAGCTGCCGCTATTGAGCAGCTGAACGTATGGGGGGACAGGGCAGGGATCCCGGTCATGTCAAAGCCAACCGGCGCCGATGCGGCAGGTCTGGTTTTTGAAGCCGTCGAGCGCGCGCGGTCAGAAGACCTGGATCTCGTTCTCGTCGATACCGCCGGCCGGCTTCAAAACAAAACGGAGCTCATGTCTGAGCTAGCAAAAATCGTTCGCGTGACCCGCAAACTCGATCCGGAGGCCCCACATGATGTGATCCTGGTGCTGGATGCGACTGTCGGCCAGAATGCGATGAGTCAGGTCGAAGCGTTCCGGCACACTGCGGACGTCTCAGGAATCGTGATGACGAAACTGGATGGCACCGCCAAAGGCGGGGTTCTGGTTGCTGTGGCCGAGGCCCACGCTCTACCTATTCATTTTATTGGCGTCGGCGAAGGCGCAGACGATCTGCAACCCTTCTCGGCCCGGGCCTATGCACGGGCCCTGGTGGGTCTGACCGAAAAAGTTGAGCCCGATTAATGAGGGACACGGGCAAGGCCTCTCTCAGGCAGAAACTCAGGCGCCGACGGGATGCCTTGTCCAACGCTCATCCGCAGGCTGGCGAGGACCTCGCAAACCGGTTTCCCCTGAAACTGGTCGACCGCTTCGGACCGGTTGTGGCGGTTTATTCGCCGATCGGGTCAGAAATCGACACCCGTGGCGTGATTCAGAAACTCAGCCAATATGGCGCCCAACTGGCTCTGCCCCGGATTGCCGGCGATGACATGACCTTTCACGCCTGGGTCGAGGGTACAGAGCTGATACGAGGTCGATTTGGACTCGCAGAACCCCATGGCGATGCGCCGGAAGTTCAGCCTGGCCTGATACTCGCTCCTCTTCTGGGGTTCGACGCGGAGGGCACCCGCCTGGGCTATGGGAAAGGGTATTATGACCGCGCATTGGCGAAACTACGCGAAAATGGGCACGCTTTTATTTGCGGTCTGGCCTTCGCGGATCAGGAATGTTTGAGCCTGCCCAAAGAACCTCATGATATTCCCTTGGACTGGGTGGTTACCGAGGCAGGCTCCATTCCTCTTTTTCTGGCGCGGGCAAAGGCTTAGGTAGAATCTATTCTGAATCGAATGACGAATTGCCAACACCTTCAGTTTGAGCGAAGAAGGACGCGAAGAGAGGAAGTCGCATGTCCCTGAGCCATCGTCCCCGTGCCGTCACCATCGACGATGTCGCTGAAAAAGCCGGAGTGTCGGCAAAAACGGTGTCGCGCGTTCTCAACAATGAACCGAATGTCCGGGACACAAAGCGAAAAATTGTCATGGAAGCGAGCCGGGCTCTGGGCTATCGGCCCAATCCTGCCGCCCGAAGTCTCGCTGGGTCGAAATCGTTTCTGCTTGCCCACCTGCACGATAACCCTGTACCGGAATATGTCGCCGCGACCAATGAAGGGATTTATACCGCGTGCCGTGACAATGGTTACTTCCTCCTTCCCCAGCGAATTGAGCCGGACGCGGCTGACGGTCTGGACCGGCTACAGGCTTTTCTGTTCACCGCCCGTCCTGACGCTGTGATCCTCACACCACCGCTGTGTGATAATGAACAGGTCATCAGTATTCTGGAGCATGCGGGGGTCCCACATGCGAGTCTCTCCGCTGCGCAGAGCACGAGTGCCAGACATGTTCTCCGACATGATGAGCATCTCGCCGCAAGAAAGCTGGTTGAGCACTTGATCCACCAAGGTCATCGCGACATTGCCATGATCGCAGGCCCGGAGGGACACAAGGCGGCCAGCGCGCGCTTTGATGGCTATATGAATGCTCTTGAGCTGGCCGGGATACACCCGGAAACCACCCTTGTTGAACACGGCGATTATACCATGCGGTCCGGTCTCGAGGCGGCTCAAAGACTTTTGGCCCGTGCCAAGAGGCCAACCGCGATTTTCGCGGCCAATGATGATATGGCGGTCGGTGCCCTCACGGCCTCTCTGGCCCTTGGATTGCGGATCCCGGAAGATATTTCCATTGCCGGTTATGATGATACGCGTCTGGCATCGGCTGTCTGGCCTCCGCTGACGACCATTCGCCAGCCCGTCTCGGAAATGGCCTGCCGTGCGGCAGAACGTCTGATGCAACCCGATGACAATCAGCCCCGTGAAGAAGTGCTGGCTTTTGATCTGATTGTTCGGGCCTCCACAGGACCGGTTCCAACATCTTAAATGGCGTAGACAACCCCCATTCTCCGTGCCTTACTTCGGTCATGTCAGGATCCATTCACGTCCAACCGATCGCCGGCGCTCTCGGTGCAGAACTCTCTGGCGTTGATCTGTCAGAGCCACTGTCAGACGCGCAGTTTTCGGAAATTCACCACGCCTTCCTAACTCATCAGGTGATTTTTTTTCGGGATCAGAGCGCGCTCACCCCCGACAAGCAGAAGGCTTTTGCGCAACGCTTCGGGACCTTGAATGTCCATCCCTATGTCTCGGGGATGCCTGGCCACCCAGAGCTCCTTGAGATCATCAAGGAACCCCATGACAAGTTGAATTTTGGCGGTGGGTGGCATTCGGATATGTCGTTTCAGGAAACGCCCGCCCTGGGTTCTGTCCTGTATGCTCTGGAGGTTCCGCCCTATGGCGGTGATACACTCTTCGCCAGTCAGGCTGCCGCCTATGAGGCCCTCTCTGATGGGATGAAGACGCTTCTCGAGGGCTTGAACGCGATTCATTCGGCCCGTCGAGAATACAGTGCAAGAGGGGCATCGGCGCAGGATCGCCAATCGATGAGCGCAAAAACCGCCGAGGACGCCCCGGAATTCGAACACCCGGTCGTTCGCACCCATCCTGATACGGGCCGAAAAGGACTTTACGTCAACCCGGCCTTCACCCTGCGATTTTCAGGCATGACCCGGCAGGAAAGCCGTCCGCTGCTCTCTTTTCTGTTTGAACATTCCAGAGATGAGCGCTTTACATGCCGGTTTCGGTGGACAGAGCACGCCGTTGCATTCTGGGATAACCGGTGTTGCTGGCATTATGCCCTCAATGACTATCCAGGCTACCGGCGCCATATGCGCCGGGCCACAATCAATGGGGATCGGCCCGTCTGACCCGACAGGCACCCTGCTCAGAAACCAAAGTCAGGCGCCCGCCACATGACCGCAGGAAGATAAGACCATGAAGAAATTTCTCGCAGGACTCGCTGGCGCATTTATCGTGCTTCTAGGGATGATGATCGTTCGAACGCTGAATTACGGTGGTCAGGCCCCGGGCATACAGGTCATCGAGCTCAGCCCACCGCCCATCATTGATACGGATAATGCCGCCAACAATTTGGGCGAAGCCATAAGGTATAAGACAGTCACTGTTGCACGGGGCGATCCGCGCCCGGGTCTGGAGGGACCATGGCTGGAACTTCAGGCGTGGATGCGAACCACTTATCCGGACTTCCACCGTGTCGCACAGCGCGAGACGGTTCAGGGAGGACTCACCCTGCTCTACACCTGGCCTGGCAGTGAGCCGGCCCTCGCTCCGCTTCTGTTAATGGCCCACCAGGATGTTGTTCCGGTAAATATGGGGACCGAAGGCGACTGGGATGCCCCACCCTTTTCGGGAACAATCCAGGACGGTTATGTCTATGGGCGCGGCGCGCTGGACGATAAAGCCTCCATGGTCGGACTGTTTGAGGCATTGAATGCTCTCGCACTGGACGGATTTCAGCCCCGCCGAACGATTTTGCTGATGCTCGGACATGATGAAGAGGTGTCCGGATCCGGTGCTGCCGCAGGAGTCGACCTTCTGGCCAGCCGTAACATCGTTCCGGAGATGGTTCTTGATGAAGGCTTCATGGCAGTCACCCCGAGTCCGCTGACCGGCGCCCCAATGGCGTTCATCGGTGTTGCCGAAAAGGGGTATCTCAGCCTCCATCTGACCGTCACGGCCGCCGGAGGACACAGCTCAACCCCGCCGCGGGACAGCGCCCCGGTTCGGATCGCCCGGGCCCTTTTGGCCCTTGAAGAGAACCAGATGCCATCAAACATCTCGAAACCCCCTGTTTCGACACTCTTTCGGGCCGCTGCGCAGGATCTGCCTTTCACAACCCGGTTCGCTCTGGCCAATCAATGGCTTCTGGGCGGACTGGTGGATAGCACCATCTCCGCCGAACCTGCCGGGAACGCGATGATCCGGACCACAACAGCACCGACCATGCTACTCGGATCCGCGAAGGAAAATGTCCTCGCTCAACGCGCAACGGCAACCGTTAATTTCCGGATACACCCCAATGACACGGAAGAGGATATCATGGCCCATGTTCGGCGTGTCACCTCCGGAATCGAGGGCCTCGACATCAGTGTGGCGGCGAGCGGCATACGGGGGGCGGGCGCCTCACCGGTCAGCCCGCTGGATAATATTGCCTATGGCGTCCTGTCAGCCGTGGCCCATGAGATGACAGACGGCGCACCCGTGGTGCCCGGACTGGTCTTGGGCGCAACCGACAGCCGCTACGCCAATGCCCTGACCGACAGTGTCTATCGGTTCATGCCCGCTATTGTGAGGGCGGAGGACCTTAGGGGGTTTCACGGCACCAATGAGCGGATCACCGTGGAAAATGTCGGTCGGCTCGCCCGGGGCTATGCGCAGATCATTCTGGCTATGGACACCGCAAACTAGAAACCTCTAGAGACAATCGAGGATGGCCTCGGCCATCTCCTCTGTTCCCAGCTCACCACCAAGATCCCGGCTCCGGGCACCGGCCTCGAGGGCCCGGCCAACGGCAGCAAAAAGCTGATCGGCGAGATCTGGACGCCCCAAGGACCAGCGCAAGGCCATTTCCAGAGACAGGATCGCGGCGCATGGGTTCGCGAGGCCCTGCCCGGCAATATCCGGGGCCGACCCATGAACAGGCTCGTACAAGCCCGGAGCCCCTTCAACGCTCAAACTGGCTGACGGCAACATCCCGATCGAGCCGGTCAACATTGCCGCTGCGTCGGACAACAGGTCTCCAAAAAGGTTCCCTGCGAGGATGACATCGAACTGCTTTGGTTCCCGAACCAGTTCCATGGCACAGGCATCAGCAAGGATATGGCTCAGCGTTACACCCTCGCCTTCAGTTTCATGCAGTGCGCTGACCGTTTCACGCCAGAAATGACCTGATTCCATAACATTGGACTTTTCAGTCGAATGGACCTGACCCCGCCGACCGCGCGCAATGTCAAAGGCGACCCGGGCAACGCGTTTAATCTCACCCGCGGTATAGCGGGAGGTCTCAAACCCAAAGCTCTTATCCCCCAGACCGCGCTCAACACCTCGCGGCTCGCCGAAATACACGCCTGATGTCAGCTCACGGACAATCATGATATCGAGCCCATCGACCCGGTCCCGCTTGAGCGAGGAAGCCTCAACAAGGGCCGGAAAACAGTAGGCTGGTCTCAAATTGGCAAAAACATCCATGCCCTTGCGCAACTGCAGCAAGCCCATCTCCGGCCGGAGATTGCGCTCGACACCGGCCCACTTCGGACCCCCAACGGCCCCCAGCAAGACCGCATCACTTTGCTTGGCCTTTACCAGCGTTTCCACACTCAGAGGCTGCCCTTCCTGATCCAGTGCCGCACCGCCGATCAGCGCCGTCTCGAACTTCAGCTCCGGGACCAGACATTCAGCAACCCTCTGGGCCTGCTCAGTGACTTCCGGGCCAATGCCATCGCCGGGTAAGAGAAGCAGGGTTTGTGTCATCTTCAGGTCTCCTGTCGGTCCGTCCGCCAGATATGGGTTAAGATTGTAAACGTCTACGCCTCCTTCCCAGGACGGGACGAGACAGCGACGGCCTAGCGCTCCGCCAGCCAGGGGCGATGGGCCCGACGTTGCTGTTCATAGGCTGAAATCTCTGGTTCAGAAGCCAGGCTCATGGCGATGTCATCCATGCCCCCCAGCAACTTGTCGCGAACGCCGGGGTCAATCTCGAACCTATGTACATCCCCATCAGGTCCCGTCACGGTCTGGGCCTCGAGATCAATCTCGAAAACCATATTTCCACCGCCCGCCTGCTCGGCCAAAGCATCGCAAGTGGATTGCGGCAGGGCGATTGCGAGAATACCGTTTTTCCCACAATTATTGTAGAAGATGTCAGCATAACTCGGTGCAATGATGCAGCTTATACCTTGGTCCTCAAGAGCCCATGGCGCGTGCTCGCGTGAGGACCCGCAGCCAAAATTATCTCCTGCAATGAGAATCCCCGCAGCTCGGTACGCAGCCTTGTTCAACACGAAGTCGGGGTCTGGAGACCCATCTGCACGGGTCTTGAGATCATAGAACAAGCCTTCCGACAGGCCTTCGCGCTCGGTCGTCTTTAGGAACTGTTTTGGAATGATCATGTCTGTATCGACATTGGCCATCAGCTTGCCCTGATCAATCAGAGCCGCCGCTGTGGCACGAAGTTGGGTAAAGGCTTTCATAATCGCTCTCCTACCGTGAGCCCTGCTCGATGAACAGGGTCGGGACACCAAGATTCCGGTCTCTGAGTGTGAAAATTCGGGTACCCGGCTTCCTTCCCCGGCGGATATCGCTGATATCCGCGCCCGTCTTCTTCAGACGGTCGTGACAGATCTCCAGATTATCCGTACCCCATGTGAGCCCCCACAGGTGGTCCGGGTCAGCAGAGGGCCGGCGCTCGCTGAGCCGCTGGATGATCTCAATGGTCAGTCCCCCCAGGCGGAAAAACAAGAAACGCGTGTCCCAGCGGGTTTCCGTACGATCCAAAGCAAGCCGTAAACCAAGGCGCCCTCCATAGGTCGCCACAGCCCGCTCGGGATTGGGGGTCTGGATCACGAGATGATCCAGTTCTTTTACAGAACCCTCAGCCCGGTCGGCAGCGGCTGGTACCCTCGTTGGTTCCAAAACAAAACTCGAAATCCCTGCCATTGCGGACGTGTCGAGACGAAAACGCGTCCAGGCCCGGATTTGTCCCGTGCGTATGTCTTCGCTCTTTTGAGCACTGAGTTCAGACGGAGACAGCCCCCGCCGCCCAAGAAGGCGGTGCGCCTCCTCCACCTGCTGGGTACGGTAGACCAGTGAGGCCAGCCGAACACCGTTGTCCATCAGGTCTTTGATCCGCTTCGCCCGCCCGCCCTCACCAAGCGGTGCGAGCAGTTCCAAAGCCGTGTTTCCCGTTTGAAATGTCGCTGTCTTCTGGCCGTCGCCCTCCGCGACCCAGTCCGGCGAGAACCCCATGATGTGGCTGTAGGTGTCGACGTCACGCTCAAAGTCCGAACACAGCAAGACAATGTGGTCCAAAGCCGTAATCAGGCCATCCGAAGGAGATGACATCATCCGATGACACCCGTCAGTGCCGCCCGCGCCGCGAGCTGCGGGCTCATCAGATGGGTTCGGCCTCCACGGCCCTGCCGTCCCTCAAAGTTCCGGTTGGAGGTCGAGGCACACCGCTCTCCGGGTGACAGAATATCCGGGTTCATCCCGAGACACATGGAACACCCCGGCTCGCGCCACTCGAAACCAGCATCACGGAAAACCTTATCAAGCCCCTCGGCTTCGGCCTGAGCCCGCACAAGGCCGGAGCCGGGGACGATCATGGCACGCACCGACTCCGCCACCTTATCCTCGCCGACAACCGTCGCGGCCGCCCGCAGATCCTCGATTCTCG